>JBEPVC010000124.1:0-6547 GCA_041691235.1 Chitinophagaceae bacterium | reverse complement strand
CTTCCTGTTTTTTTTATGGAGCTTGTAATAAAATGCTGAGGTAAAAACTGCTGTGTTTTTCTAAGGCTTTCCAAAAATGATTTTACATTTTTATTTACTATGGCCTGCGTTTCCTTATCTGATTTTGTAAACACGAGTGTAACAGGAATTTGCCATAAGCCAAGCTTTTTTATAAACTCAAGATCTATTTTTTGCGGAGTATGCCTTGAATCTATAAGTACAAATACATTTACAAGATTTTTTCTTTTGCGTAAATAATTCTCAATCATTTGCTCCCATCTTCTCCTGCTTCTCTGCGAAATTTTTGCAAAGCCATAACCCGGTAAGTCGACAAGGTACCATCTTGTTTCATCATACTCGCCCGTATTAGGGACACTTGAAATTTCAAAATGATTTATTAACTGCGTTTTGCCGGGAGAGTTAGATGTTTTTGCAAGCTTATCATTATTGCAAAGCATATTAATCAATGAAGATTTACCAACGTTGCTTCTTCCTATAAAAGCATATTCCGGCCTGTCTGGCGCAGGGCATTTTTCATACGAGGGACTGCTGATAATGTATATTGCTTTTTTTATGTGCATGTAGCTTGCAAGTTACTGTAAGAAATTTTTAAGCTTTAATGGAAGTACGTTCACGCAAAGAAACAAAGAAGCAAAAGGCGCCAATTTGCGACTTATAATTTTTAGCTTCGAGCCTTTGCGTGAAATAAATCCAAAATAAAAGTGAAAGAATTATTGCAGAAGATTTCTTATAAAATCAAAAAACTATCTTTGGGGCGATGAACACTTATAGCCACGATGCAGTGGTTCCATTTAGAGATTCTGTTGAAAGCAAAAAGAAACAGGTGCAAACCATGTTTAATAAAATTGCTTTCCGTTATGATTTCATGAATCGCTTTTTAAGCGCAGGCATTGATAGACAGTGGCGAAAAAAAGCAATTAAAGAATTGGTTTCATTACAACCAAAAGAGATACTTGATGTAGCAACGGGAACGGCAGATTTTGCTATTACATGTTATAATATTCTAAACCCTGAAAAAATTACCGGAATAGACATTAGCGATGGGATGCTTGAAATTGGCCGTAAAAAGATAATAAATTTAGAATTAGGGCAAAAAATTGAGTTGTTAAATGGCGATAGTGAGGCAATTTTTTTTGATAATGATTCGTTTGATGCTGTGACGGTGGCATTTGGAGTAAGAAATTTTGAGAACCTTGAAAAAGGATTGTCAGAAATAAAAAGAGTACTGAGGCCGGGTGGAAAATTAATAGTTCTTGAATGCACAAAACCTTCTTTACCAATTATAAAGCAATTGTATCAATTTTACATGAAATTTGTTACTCCAAAAATTGGAAAGATAATTGCTAAAAATAATGATGCATATCTATACTTAAATAATTCTGTTCAACAATTTCCTGAAAAGGAATCATTCATTCACATTTTAAACCAGTTAGGATATAGAGACAGTTTCTACAAAACATTGAGTTTAGGAATATGCACTATTTATTGCGGCGGAAAATAATCTTACTGGTACTTTCATTTCTGTTTTGTTCTACTGCGTCTATGGCACAGCTACGTGATGTTGTGAACCAGGAAGATCATGATTTAAAGCCATATCATTTCGGAATTAATTTAGGTTACAATAAATCCCATTTTTCATTTACGCATCATCCAAGATTTTTACAGTATGATACAATTATGGATGTTGAGAGTGTTAACAGTGCTGGAATAAATCTTGCGTGGCTGGTGAATGTTCGCATGAATGATCATTTTGATCTGAGAGTGCATCCGCTTGATCTTACTTTTGCTGAAGAATCATTTCTTTACTCAGAAAAATATACAACCGACTCTGTTGTTGAAAAGAAAGTACAATCTATTACACTTAGCTTTCCCATACAAATAGCATTCAGCAGTGATCGTATCGGTAATTTTAAAGTGTATACAATTGCCGGTTTAAAATTTGATTATGACCTTGCCAGCAATGCAGGTGCACGAAAAGCTGAAGATCTTATTAAACTAAGGCCATTTGATGCAAGTGCAGAACTTGGAATGGGCTTTCATTTGTATTTCCCGTATTTCGTTTTATCTCCTGAAATAAAACTTAGCAGCGGCTTATTAAATCTTCACGCCAGGGATCCGGATTTACGCTATTCAAATGTGATAGATAAAATCAATTCAAAGATGATTACATTTTCTTTGACGGTGGAATAACTATTGTATCAATAATCATATTCTCTTCTTGCGGCATTCCATCTTATGCCAATTCCGAAAACATTGGTATTAGATGAACCAATAGTTGCCTGGCTTGTTTTACGATATAGAAAAGATCCTTCAATAAAAAGATTTTCTTTGAACTCGTATGACACCACTAATGACCCATTTAATACCTTCACTTTATCTCCACTGCCAATAAAATAGCCAAAATTATTTGTGCGTGTTGTATATAATTCAAATGGGTTGCTTCCAAAATTTTCACCTGCCGAATCAAGTCCCTGGTAATAATAAATAGCTCTTGCATTTATGTACCATTTAGGTGCGGGTTGATATTTCAAAATACCGATGAACTCCTGGAAACCGGCTCCCAGAGGGTGTGCCAGCGGTTGATTGTAATGTGTGTAATTAGAAACTGAATCATAATGCGAATAGGTGAAGGGTCTTACTCTGTTGGTCTCAAATTGCAGATCAAGATTTTTTACATTGAATGCATCAACATATTTTCCGCCGAGTTGGTATCCAAATTTATTGGCCCAATAGCCATCATTTTTAAAAGCTTCTTTTAAGAGAAATTCATCCAATAAAAGTTGCCCGTAAAATTGAAAATGATGTGCAATATTTGCTTTGAAGTTAGCACCGGCAAATGCATTGTCAGGACTGCCGACAGTACCTTCTATGTGCCTGAGAAAAATTATCGGGTTAAGATATTCAAGATCAAAAATATCTCTTCGTCCGAAAACCACGCTTTCAAACACACCTAAATTAAGCCATTTGGTAACGTTCAGGCTTAAGTGATGCATTGCTGCATATTTCCGGCTCAAAAGAACATCTCCGTTTTTTACAAACTGTGGCATCAATTCCATAAACAAATTCTGGTAATTGAATTTCCAGATTTTTGTATTCAATTTCAGAAATAAATAACTATCGCCAAAGTCGCTCAGGAAAAGGCTTCTATAGCCATCACCTATAAAATTTTTATCGTAGCCAAACTGAACATCAATATATTTTGTAACATCAAATGTGACATAACCCCTTGCATCAAAATAATCAGATCCTGTTGTTTTAAAAGTTTTGTAAAAACCAACTCCCGGTACAGCATGAAAATTATTTACCCGGCTTTGAAAAAATAACGGGCCTCTTTCCTGGTTATCTGTAATAGTAGTTGAATACCCAATCTTATTTGCAATGCGCCCTCTTGCAGTTATACCTCGTTTATTGTAAAAAATATTTTCGCCATTGTTTGATTCTTTTCCTTCCTGGAATAATAACACAGGATTCACCGCAAGAAAAAAATCTTTGGTATTTACTTCAATAAAGTTTGGTTTCGTAACATAAAAGCTTTTTAAAAAAGATTTCCTGCTTAAAAAACTTTCCTTTGATCCTGTTACCCATTCTGAATTATCCATTAAGATGCTATGGAGATTATATTCATCGACGGGAGTAAGATTAAGCCCTTTCCATTCATCGTTATCGGCATTAATAAGAGAACTGGATGAGCCAAGCCTTGAACTATCAAGGAATTCGGCCTCCTCAACCAGGGACCGCCTGCTATATGGTTTTAAAGTTGAAAAATTAATACCAGTATTGTTACCCTGTTTAATTTCAAGCCTGTCAATAAACTGCACTTCTTTTGATCCTTCAGGAAGATAAGTTGTTTGTGCATTTGCAATAAGCGGGCAAATTAATACCAGCATTGCTGTAAAGCTTTTTATAATTTGCATTGGGTTTGGGTCTTAATTATTTAATTTCAAGATATGCAAAATTATCTTCTAAAAAATATATCGATTGTCAATGAGGGTAAAATCGAACTGAAAGATATTTACTTAAAAAATGGCCGAATAGAAAGGATTGACAACAATATTAATGTAAAAGAAAAAGTGCATGAAATTAACGGTGAAGCAAAACATTTATTGCCGGGTGCAATTGATGACCAGGTGCATTTTCGCGAGCCGGGCTTAACACACAAGGCAACAATTTATACAGAAAGCAAGGCAGCCGTGGCTGGAGGTATAACTTCGTTTATGGAAATGCCAAACACAAACCCCAACGCACTTACAGAAGAATTGCTGGAAAATAAGTATTCTACCGCTAAGCAAAATTCGTTAGCGAATTTTTCTTTTTTTATGGGCACCAGCAACACAAATGCTGAGGAGATTTTAAAAATGAACAGGAGAAAAAAAGAAATTTGTGGTGTAAAAATTTTTATGGGTTCCAGTACAGGGAATATGCTGGTAGATAATGCAGCGCAACTCAACAGAATATTTAAAGAAAGTGAATTACTTATTGCAACACATTGTGAAAATGAAAAAATAATTAAAGAGAATTATGAGCGAATTAAAAAAGAAAAGCCAGTTTTGTCGCCTTCCGATCATCCATTGATAAGAAATGAAAATGCATGTTATGAATCTTCATCTTTTGCTGTTTCGTTAGCAAAAAAATATAATAGCCGGTTGCACATTTTACATATTTCAACTGTAAAAGAGCTTGAGCTTTTTGTGAATAATATTCCTTTGAAAGAAAAAAAAATCACGGCTGAAGTTTGTGTTCATCATTTACATTTTACTGCAAATGATTATGAGAAGCTCGGCTATCTTATAAAATGTAACCCGGCAATAAAAGAATCTAAAAATAAAGATGCTCTTTGGAAAGC
Organism: Chitinophagaceae bacterium; assembly: GCA_041691235.1. Lineage (GTDB taxonomy): Bacteria > Bacteroidota > Bacteroidia > Chitinophagales > Chitinophagaceae > Ginsengibacter. The sequence goes on along the minus strand of JBEPVC010000124.1, from coordinate 1,683 downwards.
CTTGCTGGATGGGCGTTTAGATGTAATCGCCACCGATCACGCTCCGCATACAATAGAAGAAAAAGAACCTCCTTATGAACATGCTCACTCAGGTTTACCATTGGTACAACATTCTTTGTTATTGATGCTTGCTTATTGTAAGGAAGGAAAGATTTCCCTGGAAAAAATTGCTGAAAAAATGAGCCATGCAGTTGCTGTTTGTTTTAAAATTGAAAACAGGGGTTATATACGGGAAGGATATTTTGCAGATGTAGTTATACTTGATTTGAATAAAACCACAACTGTTACAAAAGAAAATATTTTATATAAATGCGGATGGAGCCCGATGGAAGGGTATATATTTCCCGCGGCTATCACACATACTTTTGTAAATGGAAATTGTGTTTATGGAAATGGCGAGTGGAATGAATCTATAAAAGGAGAAAGACTTTTATTTGATCCGGCAACTAACGGATAAGTTATCAATATTAATTGAATGGAGACAGACAAAACCACGTTAAATGATCTTTCGATTTTTCAGCATGAAGAAGAATTTTCCATCTTCCATAAATTAGACTTCACACGTACAACCGGCGGCAAAGAGCGGTTAAAATATATTTTCAATAATTCGCTTCGCGATATAGATTCTATAGAAAGCGTTCAGCAAACAATAAAAATAATTCTCGCAAAGGAAAGCCAGTGGCCGACTACAATAAGCAACGGCTCTGTAATGGTAATTCAAAAATTTTATGAAAGCACCATCGATCAAATTCCTTCTCATCCATCCGCTTCATCGGCATACCTGTATAAAATTTTTCACGCGCCTGATTTTTCTTTGGTAAAATATTCAATTGGCCATGCCTTTGATTTTATAAAGGGCATGAATAAAATAATTGAAATTTTTTTAAAAGATGATGCGCCTGTAAACCTGAAAAGGCTTTTGGAAAAAGCAAAAATTATGGTAGACAAGCATAGGTTTAAGATCGTTTCACTCAAGGAAAAAAGCGATGATCTTTCTATGGTTGAAATGCTTGCACTTGCCGAATACATCAGGAATCATTATAAGCAATATTTTTTTGAGCTGATAGAGATTTATTTTCAATTGGATTCATGGTATGGAATGGCAATGGCGGTAAAAAAATACGATCTTACTTTCCCAAAATTTGTTTCTTCAAAAGAGCCGATACTAAACGCAAATGATCTTTATCACCTTTTACTAAGCAAGCCTGTAGCGTATGATCTTACGTTGAATAAGAATAATAATTTTATTTTTTTAACCGGCGCAAACATGGCGGGCAAAAGCACATTTATAAAAGCTGTTGGCGGCGCTGTGTTTTTAGCTCATATCGGAATGGGCGTTCCCGCCAGGTCAATGGAGCTTTCGTTGTTTGAAGGATTGCTTAGCAACATTAATGTTGAAGACAATGTGGTAAAAGGCGAAAGCTATTTCTATAATGAAGTTCAGCGTGTGAAAAACACTATCTTAAAAATAAACGATAACAGGAAATGGCTTATTCTTATTGATGAATTATTTAAAGGCACTAATGTGCAGGATGCTATGAAATGCAGCACCGTCGTGATTGAAGGGCTTATTAAAATAAAAAATTCTTTATTTATTCTTTCTACACATTTATATGAAATCGCAAATGAGCTGAAGGTTTTTCCAAATATTGATTTTAAATATTTTGAAACAAGTGTTTCTGA
>JBEPVC010000123.1:0-6548 GCA_041691235.1 Chitinophagaceae bacterium | reverse complement strand
AATTCCAACATTGAATTTACTGTTTGCATAACCAACATTACCACCAAAGCTTAATTGGCCTTGTGAATTTTTATCCGCCACTTCACTTGCCGTACGATGATAGCCTGAAGTTTGCAATGAAGAAATAAAATCTTCGGAGTTTATTGTATCTACAATAAAATTTCCGTCTATTCTGCGATAGCTTGCAAAACCGGTAGCTTCCCAGTTATTTTTTTTCAGGGTAATACCAACACCCCGGTTAAATGTAATTTCGCCTGCAGAATTATAAGGCCTCAATACATCGGATTGTCTTTTTATATTCAAAACATCTCCGCCTTTTTTGAAAGCAAGTCCCTGCCACTGGGTTAAGCCCTGGCCAAGGTTTACAGTAAAATCGCCTATTGCAAGAGATTTAATTATTCCCAGATTTCGAACAAAAAAATGTGCAGAATAAAAATCGAACCCATCTTTTTGTGCGCCTTTAAAAAATTGTTCCCCTGCATCTTTCTCTGCTGTTACCCCATATTGAAGTAAATTCTTAAAAATATATTTATAGCGTACTAAAATTTTCTGCGGGCTCCCGGGGTAAAAATTTGTGGCTGAATCGCTGTTTAAAAGATAACCCTTTGATTTCTCAAACACCTGGGTTCCCCGCAACAATAATGAATGACGACCATTTTTTAAACGGCTGGAAAGTGTGTTGAACAACTCTATATTTTTTGTAACAGTTATGTATGGCCTTATCTTTTGAATAAGCGATACATCCCAATCGGGTATTGCCTGGAGCTCGTAAATATCAATGAATTTTCCCAGGAGACTTCTATACGCAAGAAGATTATTAATCTGTATGGGTGTTAATAATTTAAGCTCCTGCAATTGCCCTTCATCTGCATAATTCAAATTGATTGGGTCAGAAATAAAATGATGTAATTCCTGTAAATAAGAATCATCCTCCGTTTCAGCGTCCTCATTTGATTCAGTTAAGTTCTCAAGTTGTTGTTCAACAACCGGGGGTGGTTCTATGGGTTCCTGGGGATGTACCTGGGCGTATGCGTGCTCAATAATACTACTTGAAAGTAAAAACAAAATAGCAAATAAAACCGCTTTATAATTATTGCTTTTCAAGATCCTTTGATTTGAAATTAACAATCAACATCAACCCAGGACTAAAACCAAGCTGGGGATGATAGCTGGCGCTCACATCAAGCCGGATGTTATTCCAACTAATACCAGCCCCCGCATATGGAGACTCATTTTCTGAAGCAATTCCCACTCTTGCAAAAAATTGCTTCGCAAAACTATACTGCACCCCCGCATTTATGTTTACAGGCAAATCTTCCTGCTTCACAATTTCAGCACTAACTAAAAAACTTTCAGAAGCCTCATATCCAAGTCCAAACTTATAAATCGAACTTAATTTTTCATTGTTGGTTTTAGAGAGATTGCCTCCGACAGGATTATAAAAATGAATGCCAGCGTTTAATTTATCAGTGAGATGTGCAATTGCGCCGATCTCAAAATTTACTGCCGAAGAATTTTGATATGCAGGTATCCGAAAAGAATAATAATTGAATTTTATTCCTATGTCAAGTACTTTTCCAAGGCTTCTTGCATAAGCAAGCCCAACTTGTGATTCATTATAATTTTTATAACCAAAATAATCTATTTGCATACCAAAATTTCCCTGCTTTGTTGGCAAAGCAACTACTGCCGCATACATATTTGTCGCATTCAGCAAAAATCTATTTTCACCATATACGCCAATTGCTGCGGATTTTATTTGCGCAAGGGCTGCCTGGTTTGAAGTAAAAGAAAATGCGTCTACATGGTTAATGCTATATGCTCCTAAACCTATGTAGGGCGCAGCTATTGGCTTTCGAAGAGATTGCGAATAAATATTGACGCCTATTAAAATAAAGAAACAGAGGAAGTAAATTTTTCTCAAAGCTAATTTGGTATTTAATTAAATATAGAAATTAAAATTAAAATTTTGTCCGGCGTTGCAAAAAATAATATTAAGTGAACATAGCTGGTTAAATTTGCCGGATGCAAATACTAGATGGAAAGCTCGCATCGAAGGCAATAAAAGATGATCTCAAGACTAAAATTTCGGCGTTAACTTCTGTGGGGAATAAAACGCCTCATTTATCTGCAGTGCTTGTTGGGAATGATCCTGCAAGTGAAACTTATGTTGCTTCTAAAGTAAAAAATTGCATTGAAATTGGCATTAAATCAACGTTGATAAGATTTGATACAAATATTTCAGAAGAGAAACTTTTGGCATGCATCAATGAGTTAAATAAAAATGATGACATTGACGGCATCCTGGTTCAGCTTCCATTGCCAAACCATATTTCTGAAGAAAAAGTAATAAATAAAATTTTACCGGAGAAAGATGTTGACGGATTCAACCCCGTAAGCATTGGTAATATGGTGCTTGGATTTTCAACATTTATTTCGGCAACGCCTTATGGAATTATTTTACTTCTTCAGCACTATAAAATTGATACCACAGGAAAAAATGTTGTAGTAATCGGAAGAAGCAACATAGTCGGCACGCCCATTAGTATTTTATTAAGCAGGAATACAGATTACGGAAACGCAACAGTTACACTTTGTCATTCAAGAAGTAAAAACCTTACAGAAATTTGCAATAAAGCTGATATATTAATTGCTGCGATAGGGAAACCGAAATTTGTAACTGCTTACATGGTAAAACAAGATGCTGTGGTAATTGATGTCGGCATAAACAGGGTAAAAGATGAAACAAAAAAAAGCGGCTACGCGTTAACGGGAGATGTCGATTTTGAAAATGTTTCTGTTAAATGCAGCTATATAACTCCCGTGCCAGGAGGAGTAGGATTAATGACCATCGCAGCGCTACTAATGAATACTTATACTGCGTGCATGAAAAAAAATACTAAATAATTTGAACGCTGAGACCATCATACAAAACGATACAATGCTGCCTGTAATGGAAGCTTTTTATACATTACAAGGCGAAGGCTTTCACCAGGGCAAGGCTGCTTATTTTATACGTCTTGCGGGCTGCGATGTCGGATGTGTGTGGTGTGATGTAAAAGAAAGCTGGGATAAAAATCTGCATCCGATACAAAGCATTGAGCAAATCGTAACGGAGGCCAGAAAATTTCCTGCAAGGCTTGTCGTAATAACAGGCGGTGAGCCAACGATGTATAATCTTGAAAAAATTACAACCGATTTGCACAAAGAAGGATTCGCTACTAATATTGAAACTTCTGGATCGCATCGGCTTACCGGAACATGGGATTGGATTTGCTTGTCACCAAAAAAATTTAGACCACCATTACCCGGCATTCTTTTAAAAGCAAATGAGTTGAAGATAATTATTTTCAATAAGTCTGATTTTGCATGGGCTGAAAAATATGCCTCTTTAGTTTCCCGGAATTGCAAATTATATCTTCAGCCGGAATGGGATAAAGCTGAAACAGTAACACCGTGGATCATTGATTATATAAAGAAAAATCCACAGTGGCAGCTCTCGCTGCAAATACATAAATATATACATGTGCCGTAGCATTTCAATTTCCGCAACTAACAATAACAAGCCCTTAAATAATTGAGTAAGAAATTCGTTTTACTTTTATTGAAACGATATCATGAAAAGGCTATTAATCTCGTGTTTATTTATCTCCGGTTTTCTTCAATCCCAATCTCAATGGTATGATCCTGAAAAAGTAAATCACCAGGCGATTACTATTTATGAGCTTGCACTAAATAAAGCGCAAAGCGAAGATTATATTAACTCAATAAAAATGATAAATGAGGCAATAAAGATTGATCCAAAGTATGTAGATGCTTATCTCTCACTTGCTGGCATAAACGCAAATATGAAAGATTATTCTGAATCGGTATTCAAATTTGAAAAAGCATTTTCCCTTGATTCAGTTTATACAAAGGATTACTTACTTCCTTATTCTATTTCATTGGCTGGCACCGGCCACTTTACTGACGCGCTAAACGCTGTAAATAAATTTCTTTTAAATCCTACACTTAATGACAGAAGCATAAAAGCAGGACAGTTCAGGAAATCAACTTACGAGTTTGCCATTGATTATGATAAAACGCATCCTGAAAAAAATTACGTTTTTAATCCAAAAAATTTAGGTGATAGCATAAACACATCAGACCTTGAATATTTTCCTTCGCTTACTATTGATGGCAAAAAATTGATTTTTACAAAGCGAATAAATGGCAATGAGGATTTTTATGAAAGTGATTTGACAAATAATACATGGGGAAAGGCATTTCCTCTGCCGGGAAATATAAACTCTACTACATTTAATGAAGGAGCTCAAAATATTTCTCAGGATGGAAAATTACTGGTTTTTACGGGATGCAATTTTCCTGAAGGCCTCGGTAGTTGCGATCTATACATTTCTTATTTGACAAGGAGCGGATGGAGCAATCCTGAAAATCTTGGACCAAATGTAAATTCTGAATTTTGGGAATCCACGCCATCTTTATCCCCGGACAAAAGAGATCTCTATTTTAGCAGCAACGTTCCCGGCGGGTTTGGTGGTAAAGATATTTGGGTCTGTCATAAAAATGATAACGGAAAATGGGAAGAACCACTTAATCTTGGCTCTGAAATAAATACAGCAGGAGATGAAAGCACTCCGTTTATTCATGCAGATAATCAAACTTTATATTTCAATTCTAACGGTCATCGGTGCTACAGCGAGAAACCAGATATTTTTGTAAGCAGAAAACTTCCAAATGGAAAATGGAGTAAACCCGAAAACCTGGGCTACCCCGTTAATACAATTGATGATGAGGGCTCTTTAATTGTTGCGTCTGACGGAAAAACCGCTTACTATTCGAGTGACCGTAATGATACAAAAGGTGGCCTTGATATTTATACTTTTGAATTACGACAGGATTTACGGCCTCTTAAAACTTTGTGGGTAAAAGGGCAGGTATTTGATAAAAAAACAAAACAGGGTTTACCTTCTTCTGTAGAACTAACGGACATAACTACACGACAACTTGTAAGTAAACTTCAAACCGATGAGGATGGAAATTATCTCGTAACGCTTCCTGTCGGCAAAGACTATGCTTTTAACGTTAACCGTAAGGGTTATTTATTTTATTCAGAAAATTACAACATTAGTGAAACTGCGCCTGATTCAACTTTTGAGGCAAATATCGCTTTGCAACCAATAGAAGCAAATGCGCACGTAATTTTAAAAAATGTATTTTTCGATACTAAAAAAACAGAATTGAAATCAGAATCAATAACAGAACTGGACAACGTTGTAAGGCTGATGAATGAAAATCCAAAAATGAAAATTCAGATTAATGGATATACTGATAATGTCGGCAAGCCTGCAGATAATTTAAAACTTTCCACAGGCCGGGCAGTTGCTGTCGTAAATTATTTATTGAATAAAGGAGTGAGAAATGAAAGGCTTTCTTTTAAAGGGTTCGGTGAAACCAACCCGGTTGCAGATAATAAAACTGAAGAAGGACGTGCATTAAACAGGAGAACGGAATTAAGTGTAGTGTCTGTAGAATAATTTTTTTATTATTGCCGGCACAACAATTCAAATTTTGCAAACTGAACTTTTATACCAAATAGCATTAACCCTTGTTCCTAATATTGGCGACGTACACGCCAAGGCGTTAGTTAATCATTTTGGAAACGCCAAAGCAATTTTTTCTGCGCGCAAAAAAGACCTTGAAGCATTAGAGGGAATTGGTACCATAAGAGCGAATTCAATAAAAAGTTTCCAGGATTTTAAAAGAGCCGAAGATGAAATTTCTTTTATAGAGAAATATAAAATCCAGCCGCTATTTATTACAGATAAAAATTATCCGCAAAGATTATTAAATTGTTATGACAGCCCGGCCATGCTGTATTACAAGGGAACTGCAGATTTGAATTCTTCAAAAATAATTTCTGTTGTAGGCACAAGAAATAACAATGAGTATGGAAAAAATATTTGCGAAAAACTTATTGAAGATTTGGCTGGCGAAGATGTTATCATAGTAAGCGGGCTTGCATTTGGTATTGATAGTATAGCTCATAAATCTGCAATAAAAAATGAACTGAAAACAATTGGCGTTCTTGCGCATGGACTTGATATGGTTTATCCTTCTCAAAATTCTTCGTTAGCAAAACAAATGATTAAAACAGGAGGGTTACTTACCGAATTCAGAAGTAATACAAAACCAGATCGCCAAAATTTTCCCGGACGAAACCGAATTGTTGCAGGAATAAGCGATGCAATAATTGTAATAGAATCCGGGCTGAAAGGTGGTTCGTTAATAACTGCAGAACTGGGTAACGGATATAATAAAGATGTGTTTGCTATTCCGGGCAGAGTGAATGATATTAAAAGTGAAGGCTGCAATTTTCTTATAAAAAATAATAAAGCTGCACTTATAACTTCTGCAAATGATATTCTGGATAGTATGGGCTGGAAAGAAAATAAAAAACCTTCAGCCAAAAAACAAAGGGAATTATTTATTGAGCTTACAGAAGATGAAAAAATAATAGTAAGCATTTTACAAAGCCAGGAGCAAGT
>JBEPVC010000122.1:0-6587 GCA_041691235.1 Chitinophagaceae bacterium | reverse complement strand
AATCATCTTTCGAGGTTCAAAGTAACGGCGTAGATGTAACGCTCCTCAGTGAAAAAAGTTTTGAACAGATCGCGTATGGAATCAGGCCAATGGTTACTGCTGCAGTAGAAGCTTATCGCCTAACCAACCAGGAAAAATATGCGGATATGGCGGGTCATCTTGCAGCCTGGTTTTTCGGAGCCAATGATGCAAATAAAATTATGTATTCTGTTTCAACAGGCCGTTGCTTCGATGGCATACAATCATCATCTTCCGTTAATACCAATTCAGGAGCGGAGTCTACTATTGAAGCTTTACTTACAATGGAAAGTGTAGAGAGTAACTCTGCTGTAAAAACAGATTTTAATAAGTATAAAAAATAATGAAGCCTGTAATAAAATATGATCAATTAATTTTTTCACCTTCGGATGTTGATCTTTCTTTTTCTCCTTTAAGAAATGGGTTAAAAGAAGAGACTTATGTTTTGGGGACTTTTAATCCCGGACTATGCAAGTTGCCAAGCGGAAATCTATTAATCATGGTGAGAGTTGCCGAGGCATTGTCAAATGCAGTTGTTGGCGACAAGGTTCATTGTATAAGATGGAAAGAAAATGGTTACCTAACCGATGGCTGGCCTCTACATGAAGTGACGATGAATGATCCGAGAAAATTCAGAATAAATTATTATGGCTTCCCTGTATATGCACTAACATCTTTATCATGGTTGCTTCCTGTTGAGTTGAATGAAGACGGATCTTCGGTTCTGAAAATCCATTACGATAAAATAATTTCTCCTGAATTTGCAAGCCAGGAATATGGAATAGAAGATCCGCGAATTTCGTTTATTGATAACCGTTATTACATGACAACCTGTTGTGTGAGTTCTGAAAGGCATTCAACAATGCTGTACGTTTCTGATGACGGATTCAATTATGCATCACTCGGGATTGTGCTTGATCACCAGAATAAAGATATGTTGTTGTTTGAAGGAAAAATGAACAACAGCTTTTATGCATTAACAAGGCCAATGGGTGAATGTTATTTCGCTTCTTCTCCCGAATCATTATACCATCCAGGCGCTGCTATTCATTTAGCATCTTCACTTGATCTGTTACATTGGAAACCTTCGGATAACCCTTTTTTAAGAGCAAGAAAATCTTCTTTGTCAAATGTGAAGATTGGTGGAGGAACGCCACCAGTACTGACTAAAGACGGATGGCTGATGCTGTATCATGGCGTTGAAAATAAAACAGAAGTGGGAGTCTACAGAACTTTTTGGGCATTGCTTGATAAAAACGATCCCTCAAAAATTTTGCACGTTTCAGATAGTGATCCTTTGCTGGAATCAAATCCAAAACTCACAGCTGCTCTTAATGATCAGATTTATTTAAATGATGTAGTTTTTACAACGGGAATTGCAGAACATAATGAAGATTTTATTTTAGCTTCAGGAGAATTGGATCTTGCCTGTCGGATTACAACAATATCAAAAGAATATTTTACAAATTCATTTCATAAATAAAATTTATGGCAGAAGTTACGTTACAAAATATTTCAAAAATTTATGATGATGTTGACAAGGAACGCGGCAGAAAAAAAGCTGTTGATGATATTTCTTTTACTGTGAATGATAAAGAATTTATGGTTCTCGTCGGTCCGTCCGGTTGTGGCAAATCAACACTATTGAGAATGATTGCAGGACTTGAAGATATAAGCGAAGGAACACTTTCTATTGACGGCAAAAGAATGAATGACCTTAGTCCGCGTGACAGGGATATTGCAATGGTTTTTCAAAACTATGCGTTGTATCCGCACATGACAGTGTATGATAATATGGCTTTTGGATTGAAGCTGAAAAATTTCAGTAAAAGTGAAATTAAAAAAAGAGTAATGGAGACAGCAAAATTGCTGGAGATAGAAGATGAATTATATAGAAAGCCCAAAACACTATCGGGCGGACAGCGGCAAAGAGTCGCTATTGGCAGGGCGATTATTCGCAGGCCTAAAGTTTTTCTTTTTGATGAACCATTAAGCAATTTGGACGCAAAGCTCAGAAGCCAGATGCGTATTGAGTTACAAAGACTACACCGTGAAATAAATGCAACAATGATTTATGTTACGCACGATCAAACTGAAGCAATGACCTTAGGACATAGAATAGCAGTTTTAAATAAAGGAAAGTTAATGCAGATTGATACGCCCATGCATTTATATAACAATCCCGAAAATAAATTCGTCGCCGGTTTTATTGGTTCTCCAACGATGAATTTTATAAAAGGATATTTAAAGCATGAAGGAAATTATTTCTTCACTCATGAGACAGAAGAGTGTAATATTCCTTTAGGATCTGAAATTTCTAACGGCTTAAAAAAATATCTTGATAGCCCGATACAAATTGGTATTCGCCCTGAAGATATTTTCGTAGTAGATAATCCAGATGATTTATGTGATTGTAAATTAAAAGTAATGGCTTATGAAAATATGGGCAATGAGCAACTGGTGTATCTTTCTTTAGCCAATCAAACTTTAATTGCACGACAGCCACCTGCCGATACAGTTGAATTGGGTGATGAGGTTGGAATAACTTTTTCAAAAAATAAAATCGTTTTTATGCAGGATGATAGCGGCGATGTAATTTTGAATTCTTAATTTTCTTAAATAAGTACAAATAAAAAAGCTGTCCGTTAGAGACAGCTTTTTTATTAAGGTTTCTAACCTTATTTTAATAAGCCATCAATATAATTTGCCAATTCATTATCACCTTCTGCTTTTCTTGCCGCACTTAATTTACTAAATGCCTGCTTAAATCCGGGATCAACAAATTTCCTGAATCTTTCGGGTACCTGGTTTCTTACATCCACAATTGCGTCTACACCTTTTCTCACATTTGCACTATTCTTTACTTTAGCTAAATAATTAGCAAAGGCAAATGTTTCCTGTATTTTACTTTGAGAAAGTGGTGAATTTTTATATTGATCATAGATTAAATCAAAGTCTTCCTCAGTAGCATTCTCCATAATAATTTTAGAAGCCACACTGCTTAACTTTCCTCTTGCATCTTTGCCATATTTTTTCGCAAGTGTGTAAGCCTGCTCAGGCTGAAGCTTTGAAAGGCCATCAAGCGCAGCGCCAGATACAGAATAGGAAGAATCATTTACAAACTTTTCAAAAAGTGGAAGATATTTTTTATCATTTTGTTTTACTAAAATCTCTAACGCCTTTGCCTGTACTTTTTTGTTGGGCTCTTTCTCCGCTATTTGTTCAATTGTATTTAAAACAGAAGGAACAGAGTAGCTTTTATTTTTGTCAAGTTGCTCAAGCGTGTATAATCTCAAACCGAAATATTTATCATTTAAACCGTTAGCTAAATCACTCATTTTATTTTTAGAAAAATATTCAAGCGCTTCTTTACGATCTAAATAAAGTGGTGCATATTTAAATTGCTGCTGAAATTCATCAGCTGATTTATTGTCTGTTTTCCTTGCGAGCAAAATTTTATCTGCATCCACATTTACTAATGAAGGTTTTTTGTCACTGGCAAAGTAAAAAGTATCAATTTGATTTTGTATCCACACTTTGTATCTCTTTTTACCGGCATCCTGGCTATATACATCAATGGCAATGGGCATTTTAAAAAACTTGCCTGTTTTTTGCGTTTGTTCAATTGTAACACGCTCAATGCCGTTAGTATAATCGTAATTTATATTAAGGTCTGGCTGGCCGCTTCCATAATACCATTCATTCCAAAACCAGTTTAGATCCTGTCCTGTTACTTCTTCAAAGGCTAAGCGCAGTTGTTGCGCTTCGGCGCTTTTAAATTTATTGGTTGTTAAGTATAAACTTAATGATTTAAAAAATGCACTGTCGCCAACGCAGCTACGCAACATATGAAGTATAGAGCCACCTTTTGGATAACTAACCTGGTCAAATACATCTTCCTTATCCTGGTAATAGAAACGAACAAGGTTTTTGCCTTCATCATCAGGGTTACTGAGATAAGTTTGCCTGTTTTGTTCAATATGCTCGTCACCTGCGTCTACGCCATGACGGTAGGTATCCCAAAGTGTTTCGCTATAATCTGCAAATGATTCATTTAAAGTAATATTGCTCCAGCTTTCAGTCGTAACAAGATCCCCAAACCATTGGTGAAAAAGCTCATGAGCAATTACATCTTCCCAGCTATTTCCGTCAACAAGTTGTCTTGCATTTTGATAGGCACTTTCCTGGTGAAGCGTCGCTGTCGTATTTTCCATTGCTCCGCTTACATAATCTCTCCCTACTATCTGGTCATACTTTGGCCACGCATACTGTACGCCGGTTAATCTTTCATAAAGCCCAATCATAGCAGGCGTTTCACCAAATATTTTTTTAGCGACTGGAGCATATTCTTTCTCAACGTAATAATCAACAGGCATGTTCTTGTATTTGTCTTTTACAATAACATAATCGCCAACGCCCATAAAAAATAAATAGGGCGCATGAGGAAGATCCATTTTCCAATAATCAGTTCTTGTTCCGTCGGTATTTTTCTTTTGACTTATAAGAAGGCCGTTACTAAGTGTTACATACTTAGATGGCACAGTCATGTAAATCTCTTCCGTTGTTTTTTGATTTGGCTTATCGATTGTTGGAAACCATGCACTGTTTGCTTCAGTTTCTCCCTGTGTCCATATTTGAGTTGGCTTATCTTTTTCTTCACCTTTTGGATTTATGAAATACAACCCTTTTGCATCGGTGATTGCGGCGCTTCCTTTTTCTTTTAGTTGATTAGGCCTTGAAACGTAATCAATATAAATTGTATAATTTTCGCCGGACCTATATAATTTGTCAAGAGTAATTCTTAACTGCAGGCTATCATAAGAATATTTAAGCGGAACTTTTGAATTGCTCTTCATCATAGCAATCTCTTTTATTTCCATTCCTTTAGCATCAAGCGTTAGTGAGTCAGTTGAATAAAAATGAGGATGAAGTGTTACCCATTCTTTTCCGTACATCCATGATTTATCATAATCAAAGCTTACGTCAAGCTTTGTATGAACAAGATCGTTTGTGCGAGTGGCAGTTGAACGATATTCATGCTTCCATGCAGTATCATTATCTTCTTCACCCTGTTGTGCTTTAACAGTTACAAAGGGGCTTAATAATAAAAATGCGAACAAAAATTTCTTCATAATTAAATTTTAATGTGTGCAAAAGTAACGGCTTCATTTAAAAAGAAACCAAATTTTGGATAAAAGGTAAAATTTATTATATAATTAAATAGATTTGCCAAATATGTTCACTACGATTTTGAAACGCTTTGTTGTCCTGGTTTTTGTTTCGGTTTGTGTTCTTTTTACCAAGGCACAACAAATTCATTTTATTTATTTACAAACAGAAACCGGTCAGCCTTTTTATGTTAAGCTTAATAATAAAGTGATGAGCTCATCACAGGCAGGTTATTTAATTCTTGCTAAGCTTTTAGATGGAGAGTACAATGTGAAAGTGGGATTTCCTAAGAATGAATTTCCCGAAGAAAATTTTAAAATTTCTATAGATAAAAAAAATGAAGGATTTCTATTAAAAAATTTTAATGATAAGGGATGGGGATTGTTTAATATTGAATCTTTTAATGTTGTAATGGGCGGCAATACTGCTTCACCCGCAAATACTGCCAAAAATTTACAAGACGATCCCTTTTCAAAAATGCTGGCGAATGTTGTTAAAGATTCAACAATTCTTCAAAAAAATGAAACCTATAAAGAAATTCCTGTAGTAGCTAAAGTTGATTCATCGGCTAAGGCTGATTCGTCAGCTCTTGTTAAGCCTGAACCTTCAATGTTCTCACCGGCCAGCCGGTTTCTAAGCAAAAAAAATAGTGATGGAATGGAAATGATTTATGTTGATCATAACAATAACATTAACGACACCATAAGAATTTTTTTGCCTGTAGAGAAAGCAGGCACAATTAAAATTTTGCAAAACGATGTTGCTCAAAATAAAAAGTCTGAAGCAGACTCTTTAAAGAATTTAATAATGGACTCCACATCTATAAAAAATTCAACTTCTAAGACTAATACTTCATCAAAAGTGATTCTTGATTCGACAGCGATCTCCTTAGAAGTAACACCTAAAAATATTGTAAAGGAAAATAAAGATTCACCCGATATAAAAAATAATGTTGCAAAATCAGAATATCCCGATTCATCCAAAACAGGAAAGAAAATGGTTGACGCTCAAAAGAGTGATGCTGTAATTCTGCCAAAGGTTGTGAAATCATCAAGTATTAATTCCGATTGTAAAGCGTTTGCGGATGATGAAGATTTTTTAAAATTGCGAAAGAAAATGGCTTCAGAAAATTCAAACGATAATATGATTAAGGCAGCAAAAAAGGCTTTTCATTTAAAATGTTTCAGCACGGAGCAAATTAAAAATCTTTCCTTTTTATTTTTAACCGATGAAGGAAAATATATTTTCTTTGATGGTGCGTATGCTTATGTCTCCGACTCTGATCAATATTCAACCTTACAATCTCAATTGACAGATAGTTATTATGTTAATCGTTTTAAGGCAATGATTCACAAATAATCAAGCTTAAATGCCGCGATATTTTATTGAAGTGTCCTACA
>JBEPVC010000121.1:0-6608 GCA_041691235.1 Chitinophagaceae bacterium | reverse complement strand
TGAATTACAATTGTTGGTTTTAAACCATTGGCGTCAAGATATTCTATTAGATCTTTTTGCGCATCAGCGTCTTTATCGGTTTCATTATCTAATGGTAAATTAGCATAAATCCATACAGGTTTTCCTTTGATAGATTTTATTTCAATCCATTCTTTTTTTTGTGTAATGGACCAGTCACTGCGCGGAAAGGATGTTAGGTAACCTGCATACGATTCTTTGCCATCCTTATCGCCATAAAAAAATACTTGCTCTATAATACGGCCCGAATCATCTGCGAGATAATTGTAATTCACCGTATATATCGGGGGTATTCCAATTTCTTTTGAAAGATCAATTCCATTTTTTTCATCTGCAGAAAGAAAGATCAGTTTTAAAATATTATAAATTTTATGGCCATGTTCGTTGTTATCTTTTATGCATTGCTGCTCGTTCGATTCTACATTTAGTAACATTGATTTTTGCAAATCAGGATCGCTGATGCTTCCATAAGAATCTGCAACATCAACAGCATCTTCAAGTGTACCTGTTTTTTCAAGATTTGCAACAAACGCCTTCATCAGCATTTCAGATTGCTGCGGCATTGTTTTTAAAAAAACATCCAGCTTATTATATTCTGCCGCCATTTTGATAAACTTTTTAAAGTGATCAAAATTTAAAGACATTAATAATGAATCGCCACGAGGAGCAGCTCCCATTTTTTGCAGCATACGATCAAAGGTGTATTTGTAACTGGATGTATAAATATCATTTTCACCCAACACCATCATGTAATAGAGATCTTTTGCATCTAATGGTTCGATGGCTCTGAACCTGATTGCAGGATTTGGATTTTCATGCAAGCCATTTATCGGATTAATGAAATGCTCTATTGCTTTTCGCTGAAGCATGTCAAGCAGTCCGTCAGATCCCAGCATGGCGATAGGCGTATCTCCCGCAACCAGTCTTGGGTAATAACTTATTTCAGTTTTTACAAGCAATTTAAAATACCCGACACTGTCATAATTTTTTTCGGAAGTGCCCGCATACTTTTGAATATTTTCTATGGTCTGTTTTCCATTAATAAGATCATCAAGAAAAGGAAAATAAAAAAGCGCGCGCTGGTTAAGCTTGCTTAACTGAACCACTGTTTTAATCCGGGTATCTGCATTTCTTCTTATAAGCTTTCCCTGCGGACTTTTGGACGATTGTGCGTAAGAATAAACCTGGCTGGGATTATTATTAAAGGCATCAATAACTAATGAATCAGCAAAAGGTTCGTCAACATAAGGTGTGATATAAGCTAAAATTTTATCAGGATATAATTTGCAAAATTTTCTAAATAAAATTTTCTCGCTTTCTTTATAACCGGGATTCTCTTCGAATATTTCCGCGTTTATTAATCCTACTTCGTAAGGAACTTTCTCTATAAAAGGCGCCATGCTTTCGCCTTTAAGATTCGCCGAAATTATTTCGCTGAAGTTATCAATAAGCAATGGAGCAAGGGCGGGAGAAAATTTATGCGCTCTCCAGCCATTTGTAAAATCTCTCACTACATTTTCAACAAAACGCAGATATCTTATTTTATCATTGTTAGTCGCTAACTGGGTATCATTCTCAATGTCGTTTCTTAAAACATTTATTTTTCTGAAGATGGCGTCACTTACCTGGAGATTAATATCCGGGTTGGAAGAAACTTTAATAATACCGTCAAGTCGCCCATCTGCTTTGTCAGCTCTTTTTTGTTCAGCAATAATTTTATCATGAAATATCTTCCTGTTTAAGGGAATATTAGTGGTATCGCCGTCGGCGAGTGTAAAAAGAGGAATAAAAAAAAGCGGTATAAAAAAGTAAAAAATGCGCCTCATAATTATTTTAATAACAAGTAGAAGCAAAAATACTTCCAATGGTTGCAAATTTACTTTTTTGTAGTATGGTTTAGTTGATTTGTTGGAAATAAAAAGTTCAGTATCAAAATGTATTAACCTTTTATTAGGATATATAAAATGTCAGGGAAAGACTTTCAACCAACTTTCAATATTAAAAAATTGTAAACAAAATTATCCTGATCAAATTTTGATATAGGTTTGTATATTATGATGCAAGAAACAAAAGCCCGCAAAATTCTTATTGCAGATGACGAGCCGGATATCCTGGAGATTGTAAGTTTTAATCTGCAGGCAGAAGGATATGAAGTAATCACCGCTAAAAATGGTAACGAGGCTGTAGAATTAGCAAAAAATCATAATCCGGATTTGATAATTCTCGATGTGATGATGCCCGGCAAAACAGGTTTTGAAGTATGCAGAATTTTAAGAGCACTCCCCGCTTTTCAAAACATAATCATTATTTTTTTAACTGCGCTTAATGATGATAACACGGAAATAAAAGGCCTTGAGACCGGTGGTGACGATTATATAACCAAGCCCATAACCCCCAAAGTATTGGTAAGTCGTATTAATGCTATTTTCAGGAGAATTATTAAAGAGACCGGGAACGTTTTGCAAATTGGTGATCTTACTATTGATCGTGAAAAATATATTGTTACTTCAAACAATGAAGAAATTATTCTTGCACGCAAAGAATTTGAATTGCTTGCTTTGTTAACTTCCAAACCTTCTAAAGTTTTTTTACGCAATGAAATTTTACATAAAGTTTGGGGAACAGACGTAATAGTTGGCGACAGAACAATAGATGTTCATATAAGAAAGATACGTCAGAAGCTTGGCGGCGATTGCATTACTACTGTCAAAGGAGTAGGATATAAATTTCAAATGTAGCGCTGAATATTTTTAGAAGATATGAATTAAACCATTAAGTGTTTTAACAATCCAATCCTTCTTCTATTAACCTTTTGTATTTACATTTGATGGTATAAAATTTATTCTATGAAAAAAGTAACAGCATTTTTTGCGTTTGCATTAATCTCTTTTTCGCTCTTCGCACAAAAAGATTCTTCGAATAGTGTAAACGGATTGTTCAAGAAAGCCGGGTCTTTATTTTCTAAAAAATCTTCTTCTTCCAGTTTATCAAATGATGATATTGTTTCAGGTTTAAAGCAAGCGCTTTCTCTTGGCGCACAAAAAAGCGGTAACAAGCTTTCTGCACCGGATGGATTTTTTAAAGATGCAGCCGTAAAAATTTTATTGCCCGAGGAGGTACGTAAAGTTGAAGATAAAATGAAAATGCTTGGAATGGGTAAGCTTGTTGATAATGCTGAACTTAGCATGAACCGTGCGGCTGAAGATGCTTCAAAAGCTGCAGCACCAATTTTTCTTGATGCTATAAAAAAGATGACGGTAACGGATGCGTTGAATATTTTGAGAGGCAAAGATACTGCCGCCACATCCTACTTAAGAAAAACAACTACTCCGGAACTAACAACAGCTTTCCGTCCTGTTATTGAAGAATCTCTGAAGAAAGTAGATGCAACAAAATACTGGAAAGATGTTTTTAATACTTATAATAAATTTACGGCAACGCCTGTTGATACTGACATTAATAGTTATGTAACTACCAAAGCGCTTGACGGTCTTTTTTATTATGTAGCCCAGGAAGAAGCCAACATTAGAAAAAATCCTGCGGCACAAGTTACCGATATTTTGAAAAAAGTTTTTGGCGGAAAGTAAAACGAGATCGTGATTTTGGATTTTGGTATCACCTAAAACTAATAGCACAAATTTGCTTACTCTTGTTAATTAATTAGTCAATTAACCGTTAACTTTTTAACTAAATAGCAATGAGAAAATTTTTATTTGCTGCAATTTTTATTTTTTCTTTCCCAGTTGTGTTTTCACAAAATATAGTTGGTAACTGGAATGGAAATATTACAGTAAATGGTCAAAGTATTCCAATAGTTTTTCATTTTTTTAAAGATAGCACCGCAAAATTAAATGGCAAATGGGACAGTCCTTCGCAAAAAGCCATGAACCTTCCCTGCAGCGACGTTACTATAAATGGAGATAGCATAATGGTTGGTTTAAAAATTATTTCCGGTTTTTATGAAGGAAAGTTTATGAACGGTGATTCTATAGCTGGAACCTGGCACCAGGGGCAAGGTCAATTAAGTTTAAACATTTCAAGAACAGATGGCGAAACCTTTAAGCAACCACAAAGGCCGCAATCACCAAAACCGCCGTTCAATTATAAAGTGGAAGATGTTACATATTCTAATGATGATAAATCTATTCAATATGGCGCTACGTTTACAAAGCCAAATGAATCAGCTAATAAAAAATTTCCAGCTATATTACTTATTACAGGCAGCGGCAAGCAGGACAGAGATGAAAATATTTTTGATCATAAACCATTTGCTGTTATTGCCGATTATTTAACCAAAAGAGGTATTGCAGTTTTAAGAGTTGATGACAGGGGTATGGGACAAACAACGGGAAATTTTGATACATCTTCTTCAGAAGATTTTGCAAAAGATGTTGAGGCCGGAATTAAATATTTACTTTCAAGAAAGGATGTAGATACAAAACATATCGGTTTAATTGGACATAGTGAAGGCGGCATGATTGCGCCGCTTGTTGCCGCACTAGATAAAGACGTGGCCTTTATTGTAATGCTTGCTGGCACTGCTGTGTCGGGTGCGGTTATCAATGATTTCCAGAATGTGCTGCCTTTGAAAAGTGCCGGCGTAAACGATAGCGATATTCAAAAATATCTTGATCTTCATCATGCTTTGGTTAAGGAAGCTACATCTGCTCAAAACCCCGATGAGTATAAAAGTGAAGTATCTAAAATCTATCTTAATTGGAGGAAAAATCAATCACCCGAAACAATAAGTGATTTAATTGAAGGAACAGATGAACAAGTGATTCCTGTATTACAAAGTAAATATTCAACGTTTCATTCCAAATGGTGGAAATTTTTCCTGGTGCATAATCCCGCTAAAGACCTGGAGAAATTATCTATTCCTGTTTTGGCATTAAATGGAGAAAAAGATGTGCAGGTAGATCCAAAAGTAAATTTACCGGCAATAGAATCTGCTCTTAAAAAAAGTAAATCAAAAAATTATAAAACGATAGAGCTTTCCGGGTTAAATCATTTATTTCAACATTGCAAAACATGTACTATTGATGAATACGGCGAGATGGAAGAAACATTTTCTCCAGACGCTTTAAAAATTATTGGCGACTGGATTGAGAGTGTCGTTAAAAAATAAATGCTCCGGGGGTGCTTAAAAAATTTCAGATTATTTGCAATCTACACAAAGACCTGTTACTACCATTTCTGCATGTTGCGGCGTAAATCCCTTTGGAAGCTTAACTGCGGGTATCGTTACATCATCAAGGCAAATGGTTTTTTCACATTCGTCGCAAATAAAATGCACATGGTTATCATGATGATGGCCAGGTGCACAATCATTTTTGCACAAAGCATATTTTATCGAATTATCAGTTGTTGGTATCAGGTGAATAATGCCTTTCTCGACAAAAGTTTGTAATGTGCGGTAAACCGTAACACGATCCAATGAGTCCGGCATATTCTTTTCTATATCAGCATGAGAAAGAGCGCCACCCATTAACAGGAAAAGCTCAAGTATTTTTTGCCGGCTATCGGTAACGCTTAAACGATTTTGTTTCAATATATCAATTGTCTTTTTCAACCCGGCTCCTTTAATAATTTTACAATATCATTTTTTAATTTTTCAAGCTCATCATTTTTAAGGCCATCATAAATTCCACGTACCCGCATTTGCTTATCCACCAGTGCAAAGAATTGTGTGTGTATAAAATGGTCCTTTATATTTATGCTGTTGTTTTTTGCATTATCAAGAAGATAACTTTTCATAGCCATTGCATATAACGAATCTTTTGAACCGGTAACAAAATACCATTTTGCTGCAAAGCCCGGATTTTTTCCAATCATTTTTTCTTCATAAGCTTTCATCACCGGAACAGAATCTTTTTCCGGCATAGACGTGTGGGAAATAATAGCAAAATCACTGTCATCCTTAAACTTTTCAAATATTGTTTTCATATTTGTATTCATCTTCGGGCAAATACCGGTGCAGGTTGTAAAAAAATATTCAGTCACATACACCTTTCCTTTTACATTTTGCTGATTCACCGTATTTCCATTTTGACCAATAAATGAAAAGTTTTGTACGCTGCTAAGCACAGGTAGCTTTGCTTTGTAATAATCAGTTCCTGAAAAAAGAAAAAAATAGAAACCGGCCATTAACAAAACAAAAAAAATTCCAAACAGCAGCAATTTCTTTTTCATGAAAATTATTTTAATCAATACAATACAAAGGTATTTCAACCACGCTGTTATTCTGCCATCTAAATGGTCAAATAAAATATTGCATCATTGTTGCAAATTTACTATTTTTATATCTAATAATTTTTTATGTCGAGGATAAATTGGGATTTTATGGGAATAGCAACTTCTATTGCATGTGCTATTCATTGTGCAATTCTCCCTTTGATTATCACATCGCTGCCTTTATTCGGAATCAATATCATTAATAACCTTGCGTTTGAATGGATCATGATTTCCATTGCATTTATTGTTGGGTGTTACGCATTGCTTCATGGATATCTTCAACATCATAAAAGTTTTTTGCCGCTTCTTTTCTTCGCTTTTGGGTTTATTTTTTTAATTCTGAAACAGTTTTTTTA
>JBEPVC010000120.1:0-6624 GCA_041691235.1 Chitinophagaceae bacterium | reverse complement strand
TTTTTTTAATCGGTTTTATGGGAAGCGGTAAAACGCACTGGGGCCGCATTTGGGCTTCTAAAAATAAACTCAACTTTTTTGATTTGGATATTGAAATAGAGAAGGCCTTTAAGATGACTGTTCACGATATTTTTGAAAAGAAAGGCGAAGAAAAATTTCGTGAATTGGAAAGGTATAATCTTAGAAAATTTGTAGCTAAAAAAGATTTCCTGCTTTCGTGCGGAGGAGGAACACCTTGTTTTTTTGATAATATGGAATGGATGCTGAAGCATGGAAAGGTTATTTATCTCAAAGCGAGAGCACAGTTAATTTTAGAACAGGTAATGCATGAAACAGAACAGCGGCCTCTTTTAAAAAAAATTAATCCTTCTGAATTATTATTTTTTATTGAAAAAAAACTTGGAGAAAGAGAACTATACTACCGGATGGCTGATTTTATTTTTAATATAGAAGAATTAAATGAAAATTCTCTTTCAGTTTTACTGGCTCCGCCAATAAAAAAAATTAGAAAAAAGCCTGCAGAAATATTAAAAAAAGATTCAGCAACAAACGGAATAAACAAACGTGAAGAAATTACAGGTGAATTGCAACACGATTTGCCCGTTGAAAAAGCAAGAAGAAGAAAGGAATTTTAAATCAGCCCATGCACAAAGGATTTTTAAAGATTGCAGCAATTTTAGGCGCCCTAAGTGTAGGCTTGGGTGCTTTTGCAGCTCACTCTCTTAAATCAACAATTTCAGATTACGCAATAGGTATTTTTGAAACGGGCGTTCGCTACCAGTTCTATCATGTATTTGCGCTGTTTGCAACCGGCATACTTTATAAGGAGTTTCAAAATAAATTTATAAGATGGGCCGGCAGATTTTTTATTTGGGGAATAATTTTATTTTGTGCTTCTCTATACATGCTTACTTTCATTAAAGGTGCTGTATTACCGGGCTACGACTGGGTGGGTGCCATTACACCTTTTGGTGGATTGTTTTTTATTGTTGGCTGGATTTTTTTATTCATTGGAATATTAAAAAAATAGTTCACACTTCCCGGCTAACTCAAAAATTCTTAAGTTCTACATTATCTATCTTTGCAAACAAATGGCGAGTACTAAAAAAAATAAAAAAACTAAGGCTGCATCCTCTTCTAAAATGAAGGCTGATATTGAGCAAAAGATTGAAGTAAAAAAGTTGCTTAAAGATGAACGCTCTCACAAGATTGTCGGAACAGTTCTTATAGTTTTATCATTCCTTCTGTTTATATCTTTTACTTCTTACTTATTTACATGGCAGGAAGATCAGTCTAAAGTTTTTAAAGGCGCAAAAATTTTATTGCCAAGTCATTCAGAACCGATGGCCAATTTATTGGGGACGGCAGGCGCTTATTTTTCTGATCTTTTTTTCCGATCAGGTTTTGGTATTGCTTCATATTTATTTTGCACATTTCTTTTTGTTGTTGGCGTTAATTTGTTCGCGCCAAAAAAAATATTTTCACTTAGCCGCAACCTGCGGTATGTTATAGTAGGGCTGTTAGTTGTAAGCGTGTTTGCATCATTTTTCATGAGCGGCCACCCATTTCCGTGGGGTGGCTCTGTAGGCGATATGGTAAGTCAGTGGCTTCAGCAAATGATAGGCAAAGTCGGCACAGCAGCACTTTTGCTGGGGGCAGTATTTAGTTATATCATCTGGCGGTTCAATCCTTCTTTTAGTTTTAAAAATAAAAAAATATTATCTCCATCTGAAGTTAATGATGAAGAAAATGAAGAAACGTTTTCTCAAACGGCATTTACTAAACCGGTTGATGTAAAAACTGTGAATGAAAAATTTGCACCGCTGGTAAGCATTCCTCAAAAAGAAGAAAATGGTTTAAACCACGACTTGCAAATAATTGAAAAGCCTGAAGAAACAACGGTATTAAAATCGAAACAGTTAACTATTTCTCCTGAAGAAAAAATTAAAAAGCCTGTAACTAGCCCTGCAGGAAATGGATTAACTCTCGAAGTAAAATCAACTCCTTCAATTGTAGAAGAAGAAAAAACTGAAGAGATTGTAAAACCTAAACAGCAACCTTATGATCCGATACTCGATCTTAGAAATTATAAATTTCCAACCCTTGATTTGCTTGATGCACATGGAAGTGAAAAAATAATCCAGGATGCAACGGAACTTGAAACCAACAAAAATCAGATCATCAATACGCTGAAAAATTATGATATTGAAATTCAAAAAATTTATGCTACTGTAGGGCCAACTGTTACTTTGTATGAAATTGTTCCAGCACCGGGTGTTCGTATTTCACGTATCAAAAATCTTGAAGATGATATTGCTCTAAGCCTTGCTGCGCTTGGAATACGCATTATCGCTCCCATACCGGGAAAGGGCACAATTGGTATTGAAGTACCTAATGTAAAGAAGACAGTTGTAAGCATGAGGACCTTACTGAATTCAGAGAAATTTCAGAACAATAATTTTGCATTGCCTATTGCCATTGGTAAAAAAATTGACAACGAAAATTTTATTGTTGATCTTACTACCATGCCTCATTTATTGATGGCAGGTGCAACCGGCCAGGGTAAATCAGTTGGGTTAAATGCAATTCTTGTTTCTCTTCTTTATAAAAAACATCCATCGCAATTAAAGCTTGTTTTGATTGATCCAAAAAAAGTTGAGCTGAGTATTTATAAAAGTATAGAAAAACATTTTCTTGCAAAATTGCCCGGTGAAGAAGATGCAATTATTACTGATACAAAAAAAGTAATTCATACACTCAATGCATTGTGTATTGAAATGGATAACCGTTATGATTTGTTGAAAGAAGCTGGCACAAGAAATATAAGAGAATACAATGAAAAATTTGTAGCGAGAAAATTAAATCCTGAAAAAGGACATCAATATTTACCATTTATCGTTTTGGTTATAGATGAGTTTGCTGATTTGATTATGACTGCAGGTAAAGAAGTGGAAATGCCAATTGCACGGCTGGCGCAGCTTGCAAGGGCTGTTGGTATTCATCTTATCATTGCAACGCAACGCCCTTCAGTCAATATTATTACCGGAACAATTAAAGCGAATTTTCCTGTACGAATTGCGTTTAAGGTTAGTAGTAAGATCGACAGCCGGACAATACTTGATGTTGGTGGGGCTGAGCAGCTTATAGGAAAAGGTGATATGCTTATAAGTTATAACGGTGAGCTTACCCGCTTACAGTGCGCCTTTGTTGATACACCAGAAGTTGACACAGTTACAGATTTTATTGGAGATCAGCAAGGTTATCCGCAGGCATTTATGCTGCCTGAATATGTTGATGAAAAGGAATTTGAAAACAAAGATTTTGATGTGAATGATCGGGATCCGCTTTTTGAAGATGCAGCGAAGCTTATTGTGCAAAGCCAAAGCGGAAGCACTTCTTTATTGCAACGCAGAATGAAACTCGGTTATAATCGTGCAGGAAGATTGATGGATCAATTGGAAGCCGCGGGAGTTGTAGGGCCTAACCAGGGAAGTAAAGTTCGTGATGTGCTAATAAAAACGGATGCAGAGCTGCAACAATATCTTAACGGAATGTGATTTTTATTTTTCATCCGGGCTTTGCACCTTTCATGTTTATAAATAATTGTTTTCTTCTCCAGCCATATTTATTTACGGTAAAATATTCCTGGTGCCAGGTATAACTTTCATCTAACGGTTTTTCAAAACCCTGCGGTTGGGTACTATTTAATTTTAATGCTCTTAAATAACGCGGCCAAAAATGAACAAAGAGCCTGTCAAATTCTGTAAGATAAATATCAGCAACTCTCATATCACCTTTTATCAGAAGTGTATTCTCATCATTATTGATAATAGAGCTTGCACTGAAATTGGCTGAACCGGTCACCACTACAGGGTCTGCGGTCAATGCATCTATAATAAAAAATTTATTGTGAACATATAAAATACCTGCTCCGGTAGTAGCTTTTGTTGTAATTTCTTTTGCCCAGTCCTTTTCTTTTTTATCTAAAATTGCCCCTGCAGTTACCTTAACATCAATGTCGTTGCTCTTCGCATTTTTTGCATCAGTTGCCGATTCAAAAATTAATAAGCGTAAATAATCTTTGTCTTCATTGTAAACAGTTGCAAAAACATCATCCATATTAAAAGGAAAAACCATGCACACTAATTCTTTTGCACTATCTATAAGTGCAGCATAATTTTTTAAATGCGCTGGCGCTACATTTTTTTGTACCGGTAAATCCCGCGGACTAAAAAAAGTGTAAGTTCCATTTTTTAATGTTGTAAGATCAACATCCGGTTGTATACTTTCAGAAACTTTTGCCTGCTTACTCATTACCGGATCTTCTTTTATTCCATTCCAATATTCTAAATATTTTTCAGCAATAGTTTCGTCCTCTATCCAATGCCCGGTATTACATTGTCCGAATATTCCTGCAAGCGTAATGTTTGTAGAGCCCGTCCATACTTGTTTTGGTTTACCATTCACGCATAGAACCATAAATTTATTATGAGGCTGATTTGGCTTGGTACGTAAAGTGCAAACAGAAACCAAGCCTGCTTTTTCTATCATTGTTTTATTATTCTGCCTTACAGTTCCATCTTTATATATTTTATCTAAATACTGATCATTTTTTCCGCTAACAATTAATTGAATGTTTACGCCTCTATCCTTTGCTGCTTTTATTTCCTGTAAAAATCCTGGGTATTGAAATTCGTAAAACGCACCGAACAAACTATAGTTATTGTTTGTTGCCTGCTGTACAAATTTTATTAATCCATCATTCCATAAATCTCTTCCTAAAAAAGATAATGCATCTTTTAATGCTTTGCCGGTTAAATCATTTACGGGAGTGTTTCCAAATTCTTTGTTGGTTGCAT
The DNA here is from genome assembly GCA_041691235.1 of Chitinophagaceae bacterium. Taxonomy (GTDB): domain Bacteria; phylum Bacteroidota; class Bacteroidia; order Chitinophagales; family Chitinophagaceae; genus Ginsengibacter. The sequence goes on along the minus strand of JBEPVC010000120.1, from coordinate 1,765 downwards.
AACCCTGCGAACCTGTTACACCATAATTGAAATAAACCGAATGCATGCCTTTATGCAAATCTTCGGTTGTAACCGTAATAGTGCTTTCATATTTTGGTAAGTGATTGATAGGACTGCCAAACATGGGCTTTATTGTGTAAGTATAAGTTTGTCCCGGATCCACAGTATGATCCTGCCAGTAAAATGTTTGCACTAATGATAAATATTTTAAACTATGATCTGTTATAGTATTATCATTTATTAATGAATCGAAATGTTTGCTACCATTAAGAAATTTTATATATCCGTTTTTATCCTTTCGCTCAATGCTAAAGCCAAGAAATTGCTTATTATCAATTTTACTTTTATCAATATCCAAAGAAAGTAGTACTGTTTGTGTACCAGCCACAGCATAAATTTTCAGGCTCTTTTTTTTATTATAGTATCTCATAAGAATAATCTTTAGAAGGAATATGCTTAGACTAATTTAAAATTTTACTGATCAAATAAAGAATCGGAAATGATTTTTTAATTTCTAACCTATATTAAAACAGCAATTTGACAATTTTTACATTATAGTATCTTCGTAGATTATGTCAAAGTATTTAATTATTGGACTGGGTAACCCAGGCACTGAATATGCGCATACAAGGCATAATATTGGTTATGACGTTGTTAGTGCCTTTATATTAAAGCATGGCGGTTTTTTTAAAACCGATCGGCTCGGCGAAATTTCAGAGATAAAATATAAGGGGAAAATATTCGTTTGTATTAAGCCAACAACATTTATGAACCTGAGTGGCAGGGCGGTGAAATACTGGCTCGATAAAGAAAAGATAGACATTGAAAATTCATTAACGGTTGTTGACGACCTTGCCCTTCCGCTGGAGAAACTGCGATTACGCAAAAGCGGTAGTGATGCGGGACATAATGGTCTTCGGGATATTCAAAACGTTCTTGGAACAGATGTTTATCCTAAATTGAGATTTGGAATTGGCAACAACTTTCCAAAGGGAATGCAGGTTGAATTTGTGCTGAACAGGTGGTTTCCGGAAGAAATCCCATTAGTAAGATTAAAAATTGAAAAAAGTATAGAAGTAATTGAAGATTTTGCCTCAATGGGAATTGATAGAACGATGAACGCAATAAATAGCTTTACATTTAATTTAGAATGATTGACTTGGTTAAATTCTTTTTTTAATTTGTTTTGTATATTTTCGCTTCCAAAGTTCCGGATCCCTCTATAAAAAAGCTGCTTAAATATGAAAATATTTTGTATCGGACGTAACTATGTAGACCACGTAAAAGAAATGGGTAACGACGTGCCCGTTGAGCCTATTATTTTTATGAAGCCCAAGAGTGCTTTGGTTCAAAATTTTACTCCATTTTATTATCCTGAATTTACCAATGAACTGCATTATGAATGCGAACTGGTTGTTCGCATAAGCAAAAACGGGAAATATATCCAGGATAAGCATGCTTCCAATTATTATAACGGAATAAGCGTTGGTATTGATTTTACAGCGAGAGATATACAAACCCAACTGCGCGAGAAAGGCCTTCCGTGGGAAAAAGCAAAATCATTTGATAACTCAGCAGCAGTCGGAAAGTTTATTGATATTACGCCGGCATTGAATAAAAAAAATATCAACTTCTCCCTGTCAAAAAATAAGGAAGTGGTACAAAAGGGAAATTCGGGATCTATGATTTTTTCCATTGATCAGATTATATCAAATATTTCAAATTACTTCTCGCTTAATATAGGAGATCTTATTTACACTGGCAC
>JBEPVC010000119.1:0-6629 GCA_041691235.1 Chitinophagaceae bacterium | reverse complement strand
GTGAAAACAGGTATCAAAGAGAACAGAAGAATTTTTTGAAATAGCGTCATTTTGTTAGTAAGTGTGTTAGAAAACGATGAGGGTTCTGTACAAAGTTGTTCTGTCTGATCTTTCAAATTCTTTTTCAAGATCGGATAAACTAATTGCGGTTTTTTGTTTTAGCAAAAATTCTAACACAAGCAAACGCATTGCAGTTGGTGTAATTTGTTTTGCGATAAGAATACTTTCAAGTTCTTTGCTCATTGTATTAATTTTTAAAAAATCCTGTTCAACTATAATTTTTCGTACGATTTTAGAGATAGACTTTTTGGATAAAAAAAAGTAAACAATTATCACGAAATTCAAAAGGCTCAATCCTGCAACCAGGCAAATGAGGATTGTTTTTAAATCACTCCTTAATTTTTACTTTCAACAGTTTTACTGAATTTATAAAAACTAAAGTGTCGGGAAGCAGGTGAATAGCAGCAGCCTGAACAGGGCCGATTATTCTTAATAGAACAAGAATAATTCCGGTTATATGCACTACGCCAACACCAACAATAATATTTTCTTTAATTGTTTTAAATGCTCTTTTGCTAATGGCTCGTGCTCTCGCAATTTTTTCTAACTTATCCTGCATTAGTACAATGTCTGCCGCTTCCATTGCTGCCTCTGTTCCCATTGCGCCCATCGCTATTCCGATGTTTGCCTGCACCAATGCAGGCGCATCATTAATGCCATCGCCTACCATTGCAACTTTGGTTTTATCTTTTTGTAATTCTTTAATGATATTTATTTTATCCTCCGGTAATAAATTAGCCCTGAAATCTGTAATACCGATTTGATCACAAACATGTTTTGCTGTTTCGGGATTATCTCCTGTGAGCATAACAATATTTTTAATCCCACTTTTTCTTAAGCCGGTTATCATTTCTTTTGCGCCTTCACGAATAGCATCCGATATGTATAGAACACCGACTAATTTGCTATCGGCTGCCAGGTATATAGCAGTATCAGTAAGGTTTTTAGAAGTGGTGGTTAATTGCACTTTACTTTCTTCCATATAAGCCTTATTACCTAATAAAATTGCTTTCCCTTCTACGTCAGCTTTTACACCACGTCCTTTGATAACTTCAAATTTTTCAGGTTCAGGATAAGATAATTTTAGCTTATCTGCATAGCTTAAAATAGAATTTGCAAGCGGATGTGCTGAACGCCTGTCGGCGGCTGCCGCAAACTTTACCAGATCATTTTCGGTATAATTTTTATCTATTATTTCAACCTTGTTTACAGTAGGACTTCCTACGGTTAGTGTACCGGTTTTATCAAAAACAATGGTAGTAACCTTTGCTAATTCTTCAAGAAATAAACCTCCTTTTATAAGGATACCCTCCCTTGCTGCCCTTGCAATTGCGGCAATGGTAACCAACGGTGTTGCTAAGCCAAGTTCTGCCGGAGAAGTAAAAATTAAAAGCGCAATTACTAGCCTTACATCACGTGTGAAAAAATACACAGCGCCTACAAATATGAATACGATGGGGATTAGCCACGAAGCTACTTTGTCTGTAAATTTTTCAATTGGCGCTTGCTCGTTTTCTGCATCTTCTACTAATGTAATTATTCTTGAAAAAACGGTGTCTTTACCGGCTTTGGTCATTTCTATATCCAATGCTCCCAACTCAACTATTGTTCCTGCAAAAGCATCACTGCCAACTGTTTTTTCCTGCGGTACACTTTCACCGGTAATTGGAGCCTGGTTAACCGAGCCGGAACCTGACGTTACTTTGCCATCTATTGGAATTTTTTCACCAGCTTTTACCAGGACAATGTCCCCGATTTTTAAATCAGTTATTTGTACCGTTTCTTCCTTTCCGTCCTTTTTTACAATGGCAGTTTTAGGTACGGAACCAATCAATTCTTTAATGGAATTTCTTGCTTTTTCACCACTTGCACTGGCAATGTATTCAGCAATTAAAATAATCATCAGCACAACAGCCCCAGCAAGATATTCTTTGCCAAGTACAGATATAATTACAGCTATAGTGATAAATATTTCAGTACCTATTTTTCTTTCTTTAAATAAATCTGTTGCAGCAACTTTTACTAATGAGTATAGCCCAAAAGCCATTGCAGCTAACAAAATAGGTAAGGGAATAATGCCTGAGTAAAACAACAGGCTCGCTATACCAACTGTGATGATGCGTACAATTTCCCAAAGGAATAGACGGGAAAAAAATGTTTGAGTAAAAGTCATATTACCTGTTTTAAAATCTTCTTATTTAAATAGAAATTTTTATATAAAGCATCATCAATTAAACTGATGGTTTGAGAATGTTAAAGTTTTAAAAACATAATAATCGTATAAGGCACTAAACGGATTTGTCATTTGTTTTGATTTATTCTTCTTCCCCGATATTGGTCATTTTGGCTGACACAAAAAATGCACCCTTTGTTACTACCTGCATGTTAGGAGGCAAATCCTTAAAAAGTGTTACTTCTGTAAAACCTACATCCGATGTGCCTTTTATTACTTGCACTCTTTCAAATATTAATTCATTATTATTTAGTTGCTTTTTTATTTTACTACTATCGGCATTTTGTACTTGTGAAACTGACATATTATTTTTCAAAACAAAAATGTAATCCTGGCCCTGGTAAGATACAATCGCTTCTGTCGGTACCGCGGGCAATACATTTTCTCCAATGCTTATAACGGCTGTTATATTCATGCCTTCTATTAATCCTGTTTTATCACCTTTTACCACAGCGTGAACAGGTATTGTTTTGCTCTCGTTTACAAATGCTGTTCCTATAGAAAAGACTTGCGCATCATACTCTTTGCCCGGGTTATTTGTGAGTGTAAAATGTATGGTTTGATTAGCACGAAGCTTTGGAAGGTCTTTTTCAAAGACGAATAAATCCAAATGCAATTGTGAATTATTTACAATCTCTGCAATTGGTGTTGAAGGATCAACATTGGAACCTATTTGTGCTGACACATTACTTATAGTGCCGCTTATGGGCGCCGTAATGGTAAGGGTTGTAATGATATTTCCCCTGGTTACGCCCGCAGTTGAAATGCCCATTGCCGTTAATTGTTTTTGCAATGAATTTCGTGTAACTTTTAGTGTTGCTAATTCGGTTTGCACCCGTTGTATATTTTTTAGGGGTGCCGCATTTCCTTCTACTAATTCCTTTTGTCTTTTGTACTCTATTTCACTAAGATTTATTTGCGCATTTACGGTTTGTAATTCCTGCTGTAACCTTGCTACATCAGGATTAAGAATAGTGGCAACAGTTTGACCCTTGCGAACAAAACTACCGGGCTGAATAAGCAATGATCTTATTACGCCTCTGTTTACGGAAGTAACAAAAGCCTTGTTTTGATTTGGAACAGAAAGCATACCATTTGCTTTGATAGAAGTTTTTAAATTTTTTGATTCTATCGTTCCTAATTCGATACCTGCTGTTTTCATTTGAAGAGCTGTGATGGAAACTTCGTTGGCAGGTAATTGTTCCTGAGGTTCCTCTTCTTTTACCGGGTCTGTTTTCTTGCTGCTGCATGAGGCAATCAATAAGAATATGATGAGTGTCGAAAAATATTTTTTCATGTGTTAATTTTTATTGGTTTTTTATTGGCAAATGGAATTCTGTATAAAAATTATCATCGTAGGTTTGTTTAAATTACTCAATAATTTTTATACTCCATTTCATAATAATTTACCTGTTTAAATAGTAGTTTAATTGTATTGCTGATTGGTTAAATTGGTTCAGCACATTTAAATAATTTTTTTGAATCTCTATTGCCTGTGAAAGAAATTGTGTGAGTTCAGCAAAGTTTATTTCTCCGCCCCTGTATGCAAGATTGGAAGATTTGATAATATTCTCTGCCTGTGTTAACCCTGTTTGTTCGTAATAGGCCAATTGTTCCTGGTCTTTTAATAATTGCAGATAAGACTGCGTGTAATTTGTTATTAATGTAAGTTTTTCATATTCCAATACACTTTGCTGATAGTCTTGCGCTAATTGTGCTGCCTTTATATTATTTCGGTATGCACTGCCTCCAAACAGGGGAATGCCTGCCGTGACAGAAAAGCCCGAATAAGGATTTGATACACCATATAGTCGTTGTGAAAAAAACCTTCCTTCAAAATTTGGCTTACGGCTTTGTTGCTGCACATTCAATTCTGCCTCTGCAATTCTTATGTTCTGTTGTTGCGATTGTAACAGCGGGTGATTATTTATTGCCGTGTCTAAAAAAACAGCATGCACTTTCTGAAGCACTGTTACATCAGGCAAGTAGTTGTTTGTTGTATTCAACAGGTTTTTTAAATTCTCCTGTTGTACCTGTATGTCTCTAAACAAAATGTTTAATTGCATGGTTGTTTCATTAGCCCTTGCCATTGCTGAAATACTATCGAGGCCTGCACTTTCACCGGTTCTTACCCGCAACGCCGCAGCTCTTGCCAGGGATGTGTAAATACTATCTAACCGCCGCCACAGTAGTTGTTTGCTTTGCAAATACCAAAGAGTATAGTATGTTGTTTGAACGTCTCTTTTAATTTCCAGCGCTTTTATTTGCTTTGATATTTCCACTGATTTCATTTGTTGTTGTAACAAGTTCCTTCTTGCCTTATACACTCCAAACCATTCAATACTTTGCGATAGGCCAATTTTTAAAACGCCATTACGGTCTTGTGGATTTATATCTTCGTTTTCTACAAACACACCTGTTTTTGGTATATCGAGCCAGGTGCCTTGCAAGGTTCTGCTTCGCTGAATTTGTATATCGCTGCTAAGTAATTGAAGATTATTTTTTAAAGCTGTGTCATAAGCAGCATTAAAAGAAATTCTACTGTTTGCATTTATATCCTGTGCAAATAATGAAGGGGAAAAAACAACTGCAATAAGTATGATAGCAATTTTAGAAATTGCATGATTTCTTTTCCCTTTTGTTTTTGTGAAAATAATATACAGTAAAGGAAGTACAACTAATGTGAGTATGGTTGCCGTTATCAGGCCGCCGATAACAACCGTGGCTAAAGGCCGCTGCACTTCAGCACCTGCACCACTTGATAATGCCATTGGCAGAAAGCCAAGTGATGCAACAGTTGCAGTCATCAGCACCGGGCGCAACCGTATTTTGGTTCCTTCAATTACTCTTTCTATAACATCATTCATTCCATCTTTGGCCAATTGGTTGAAAGTGCCTATTAGTACTATTCCATTTAAAACAGCAACCCCAAATAATGCAATGAACCCAACACCTGCGGAAATACTGAAAGGCATGCCCCTGAGAAGCAGCGCAAATACGCCACCTATAGCTGCCATCGGAATGGCTGTGAAAATAAGCGTTGCCTGCTTTACTGACCGGAAAGTAAAATACAGCATTCCAAAAATTAAAAGCAATGCGGCGGGCACTGCAATCATTAATCTTGCTGATGCTTTCTCTAAATTTTCAAATGTGCCTCCATAGCTGTAAAAATATCCGGGTGTTAATTGTACATTTTTATCGAGGGTCTGCTGTACTTCTTCAACAACACTTTTTACATCTCTGCCGCTTACGTTAAAGCTCACTACAATTCTTCGTCTTCCTTCATCCCTGCTTATTTGAGTTGGACCAACCTGGTATGAAACGGTTGCAACCTGTGACAACGGAATTTGAGTTCCTTCTTTGGTGGGTATAAATAACTCACTTACATCTTCAATAGAAGCCCGGTAAGAACTGTCTAACCGAACCACTAAATCAAACCTCCTTTCATTTTCATAAACAACGCCTGCCACCTGCCCGGCAAAGCCCGCTGTAATTATGTTGTTGACGTCTTCAATATTTAAACCATAGCCTGCTAATCTTGCTCTATCGTATTGCACAACTATCTGCGGAAGGCCGCTTACTCTTTCTACCTGGGGTTGCGTTATTCCCTGTATAGGTTTTATTGCATTGGCAACTTTTTGCGCAAATGCATTTAATGTATCCATATTCTCGCCGAATATTTTTATGGCCACATCCTGGCGTATGCCTGTCATCAATTCATTAAAACGCATTTGTATTGGCTGGCTTGGTTCTGCAATAACACCCGGGATTTGTGAAAGTGTTTCTCTCATACTATCTGCTAAAGCATAAAAATCTTTGGTGGTTGTCCAGTCTTTTTTGTCTTTTAGAATTACCATAAGATCACTCGCTTCAGGGGGCATAGGATCGGTGGCAATATCTGCGCTGCCTGTTTTGCCCACAACCCTTTTTACTTCAGGATATTTCTTTAGCATTCTCTCCGCCTGCATAACTGTTTCAATTGTTTGTGTAAGAGACGAGCCCTGGGGCAACACAAATTCAATGGCATAATCACCCTCTTCCAGCGTTGGAATAAATTCGCCACCCATTTTATTGAAAATGAAAAACGTAATCAGCAACAGTACAATCGCCGAGGAAACAATTACATATTTCAGACGAATAGCTGCCATAAGAATTGGTGAATACAGTCTTTGAAAGAAGTTCATCATCCTGTCAGCAAATGATATTTTATGAGAAATATTTTTTGATAAGAATAAAGCTGACATCATAGGGATATAAGTAAGCGAAAGTATTAAGGCGCCGATAATGGCGAAGCTCACCGTTTCTGCCATAGGCTTAAACATTTTTCCTTCTATAC
>JBEPVC010000118.1:0-6634 GCA_041691235.1 Chitinophagaceae bacterium | reverse complement strand
GGCAACAATAATTTAGCAGGATCAAAATTTCCCTGCAATGTTATTTTGCGACCGGTAAGTTCTCTTGCCATTGAAGGAGAAATGCACCAGTCTAACCCTAACGCACAAGCGCTGCTATCGCTTAAATCTTTCAACGCATACCAGCTTCCTTTCGGAAACAAAATAACAGGAGCATCATCTTTCAACGCTTCTGCAATTTGAATTAAAAAAGGTTGGGCCACAATTTTAAAATCTGCAGGACTAAGTACTCCGCTCCAGCTATCAAAAACCTGCAAAACATCTGCACCGGCTTTTGCCTGCGCCTTTAAATATTGAATAGTTATGTCTGTTATTTTTTGTAATAACTGCCGTGCAAGTTCAGGTTGAGTAAAACAGAACTGTTTCGCTTTGTCCCAGGTTTTACTTCCCTTTCCCTCAACCATATAACAAAGAATTGTCCAGGGTGCACCTGCAAAGCCAATTAAAGGAACGCTGCCATTTAATTCCCGCTTTGTAAGCGATAAAGCTTTCAATACGTAGCTTAATTTTTCTTCGACATTGGTTGTACTCAATCTATCAACGTCTTGCTGCGTTTGTATAACATTTGGCAATAGTGGGCCTTTACCTTCTTCCATTAGAACTTCTATTCCCATTGCCTGCGGAATAACTAAAATATCAGAAAAGATTATTGCTGCGTCTACCCCTACCTGTTTTACGGGTTGTAAGGTAATTTCTGTGGCAAGCTCGGGTGTTTGAACGCGGGTAAAAAAATCATACTTCTCTCTGAGCTTGATGTAGTCTGGTAAATACCTGCCTGCCTGCCGCATCATCCATACGGGAGGACGTTCAACTTTTTCCTGTCTTAAGGCTTTTAATAAAAGGTCGTTCTTTGTTTTATTCATTTGTTACATTAATATCCTGTAAATAAAAATTTATTGTTTCTAACATTATTTCCTGAGAAGGAGATTTGCTTATAATAATCCTGTTATTTGTAAATTTTTTTATTTCTGTTGCAGTAGTTTCGCCAATTGCAAAACAAATTATTTTTTTATTGAGATGGTTAACAGAAAAAAAACTTTTTGCGGCGCTGGGGCTGAAAAATAAAATACCATCGTAATTCTTTCTGGAAATTTTTTGCGGAATTTCCGCAGTTTGATAAACAACAATTTCTTCAAGTAAAATACCTGCACATTTTAATTTTTCAGGCAATTCTTCTCTTCTTTGTTTACCGCAAAAAAAAATTACTTTTTTAATTTCCTTGTCCGCTAAAATAATATTGCTTAATTCATCTGCAGTATCAGCGGTACCTGAAATTTTTTCCTCTCCAAATATTTTGGAAACGAATTCTTTTGTGGAAAATCCAATGCAAAATATTTTCCAGGGAACCTCTGCATTTGCTATCTGATTAAATGCAAGTACGGCATTCTTACTTGTAAAAACTGCAATGATATTTTGTTGTAAAAATTCTTTTAATATCTTTTTTAATCCTTCACTTTTAATTGGCGCTGTGGAAATAAAAGAAAGCTCATCAATCTCAATTCCATTCAAGGAAGCTTTATTAAGAACCTCTTTGCTTAATATTTTTGTACTTAATATTTTTAGCCTATTTTTTTTCATTCCGGATTCTGTAAATAATTTTTTGAGCTTGTTCGTTTTTTATTAATTCATTTGCAGCACTGACTCCCAGTTCATAACTGTCTGGTATATACGAAGTTTTTTCAATTTCAATTTTTTCTTTTCCATCTGGGCTGAAAATATTTCCCTTAAAAATTATTCTGTTATTTTCGGGCTTAGCTAAAGCACTTATAGGTGTGGAACATCCACCTAGTAAGGTTCTTAGAAAATCGCGTTCAATTTTAGTGCAAAGAGATGTTGGTGTATGATCTAATGATTTGGACGCATCAAAAGAAAAGTTATCTTCTTCCCTGCAAACTATCATTATAGCGCCTTGTGCAGGCGCAGGCAACATCCAATCAAGGTCAATAGAATTTTCGGGGCGAAGACCAATTCTTTCTAACCCTGCAGCGGCAAAGATGGCGCCGTTCCAACCGGCTTCATTTACTTTTCTCAATCGGGTGTTCACATTTCCTCTTAAATTTTCAACAGTATGATTTTGATAACGATTCAACCACTGCGCTTTTCGGCGAATGCTGCTTGTAGCAATCGTAAATGATGATTGTTGAATAGACAATGGTGAATCCTCATGATTGACTATTGACCATTGACCATTAACGAATCCTAACTCATTAGTAACTTCAGATCGTTCTCCTTTAAAAACAAAAATATCTTTATAAGAAGCCCTTTCTAAAACTGCTGCCTGCTTTATTCCTTTTGCCAATTGTGTTGGCACATCTTTCATTGAATGAACAGCGATATCGATGCGGCCATTTAACAATGCGGCATCCAGCGATTTCGTAAAAATTCCCTGCACACCTATTTCATAAAGCGGGGTAATAGTATCAATATCGCCTTCGCTTTTAATGTAAACCAGTTCTGACGTTACATCCTTTTCCCGAAGCAGATTTTTTACCTGCATAGCTTGCCATGAAGCCAGCTGACTTTCACGTGTCCCTATCTTAATGATTTTTTTCAATTCATGTGAAGGTAACTGCTTAACGCACTAATGCATTGGCATCCTTTGTTATTTTGATTGTGCAATTGTATTGCAAGCGAAGATACTGCTTTGTGAATTTTTTCTTCGTTGAATTGGCTGGACAAATGAATTTCGCTCAATTCATAGAGTTGTGTTTTTACCTGGCGCAACAAAGGATTATTCGTTTGCCTGCGATACCAAACCATCATCTCTTTGATTGTCGCATCTATAATTGACAATGCCTGGGGAATTTCAGCCTGCCTGAGTGAAATTGTTTTATCAAGAATAACGGAAATTTCATCAACGTTTAAAAGAGTAATTCCTTTTATATTTTCTACAGCAGGATTTACGTTTTGTGGTACTGAGAGGTCAAGAATTAATCGTGATTTTGTTTTTGTAAAAAACGAAGGATGAACTGTATAGTTTTCAGAAGCAGAGCTCACAACTACGATGTCAGCATTATTGGCCTCAAAAGCCAAATTGCTATACGGAACAAAAGTCGCGTTGCATTCCTGCGATAATTCCAAAGCCTTTTTATCAGTACGGTTTGTAAAAAAAAGTTTTGAATCAGGCAAATAATTTTTTAAATTTTTTCCTATGTAATGACCAATTTTTCCGGTACCTACAAGAAGAATTTTTTTATTACGCAGGTCTGAAATTCTTTCTTTAATTATTTCAATTGCCGCATACGATACCGACACAGTTCCTGAGCTAAGCTTCGTATTAGTTTTAATTTCTTTGGAAGCTTTCAAAGCATAATTTATTACGCGTTCCATGAAATTATTAATGCAACCCATTTCCCTTGCCAGCTTTGCAGCCTGCTTTAACTGGGATAAGATTTCATAATCACCGATAATTTGTGAATCGAGGCCCGCAGCCACTTTGAACAAATGATCCACTGCCGAAAGTCCGCGATAATTATATCCATGCCCGATAAATTCTTTCATGTTGCCATGCGTATGAATACAAAGCATTTCGATAAGCTCATGCGGGTGATCGCATATTCCATAAATTTCTGTTCTGTTGCATGTTGAAAGAACCATGCAGCCCGGAAATTTTTTTGAAATGGCTTGTTGCAATACTAAAGCAGAATGTTCAGGTAATAAAGAAAATCTTCCCCGTATGCTGATATCGCTTTTGCGATAATTAATGCCTGCGACGCAGAAATTATTTAAAAAACTTTGAGTGCGTTCTTGTATAAACATGTGATGCTGCAAAAATATTTTGATGTAGTTCCTAAAAAGTCACAAAATAGTCATAAAACTATTGTTATAATTCTAATCACGGTTATCAAAACGTGATATTGGCGGATTAAGTTGCCTTACTTTTTAGCGGCTTACATTTGCAAATATTTATAAAAAATGGCGGCTAAAAAAAAAGGAATTTTATTGATGAATCTTGGCTCGCCCGATTCAACCAAAGTAAGCGATGTAAAAAAATATCTTGATCAATTTTTAATGGATGAAAGAGTTATTGATAAGCCATGGCTTTTGAGAACTTTATTGGTGCGGGGAATTATTGTTCCGTTTCGGGCGCCAAAATCTGCGGAAGCATATAAAAAAATCTGGAGTGAAGAAGGCTCACCATTAATAGTAAACACGCAAAAATTACAAAAGGCTTTGGAGTATCAAATTGATGAACCAATTGAAATGGCTATGCGATATGGAAACCCTTCTCCTGAAGATGCATTTCGGAAATTATTAAAAAAAGAACCTTTAATGGAAGAGGTTATTGCGTTGCCTTTATATCCTCATTACGCAATGTCGAGCTATGAAACCGCTGTTGAATATGTAAAAGAAATACATAAGAAGAAAAAGTATTCGTTTGATTTGAAATTTATCGATCCGTTTTATAATGAGCCCGGTTATTTACATGCGCTTGCAGAAAATATGAAGCCATTTTTGGAAGAACCGTATGATCAGATTTTATTTAGCTATCATGGTGTTCCTGAAAGACACATTCGTAAAAGTGACATTACAGGTTATCATTGTTTACAAATAGAAAATTGTTGTGAGGTCAATTCGCCGGCACACGCTCATTGCTACAGGCACCAGGTAATTACTACAACAAAACTTGTAACAGAAAAATTGCAAATACCTGAAGATAGGTACAGCATTTCTTTTCAATCACGTTTGGGAAAAGGATGGCTTACGCCTTTTACTGACATAAGATTAAAAGAACTACCTGCAGAAGGAATAAAAAAGTTATTAATAATTTGTCCTGCATTTGTAAGTGATTGTTTGGAAACGCTGGAAGAAATTGCGATGAGGGGTAAAGAAATATTTACGGAAGCCGGCGGTGAATCTTTTAAAATGATTCCTTGCCTGAACATTCATCCATTATGGGTTAAGGCAGTTGCAGGGTATGTTAGTAGTGAATTGTGAATTGTGAATTGTGAATTGTGAATTGTGAGTTGTGAGCAGTGAGCAGTGAGTTGTGAGTGGATACTTCAGGTCAACTTCAAAACAATATTATTTTCCATCTTGGAATTTTGAATATTTTACAATTCTCATCTAAAAATTATTTTATGTTTTTACAACTTGCACATACCAAACTTAATGTTTATCAATTTTCGCAGGCTTTAGCTTTGGAATGTTATAAAATCACACGCCTGTTTCCTAATGACGAAAAATTTGTTATGGTTCAACAAATAAGAAGAGCAGCTTTATCTGTTCATTTAAATGTTGCAGAAGGCTGTTCCAGAAAATCGAAAGTAGAAAGAAGCCGTTACTTTGAAATTGCGAGAGGTTCAGTTATTGAAATTGATGCTGCTTTTGGAATTGCGCATCAATTAACATATGCTTCTTTGGAGCAGCTACAATTAGCTGGAGAAAAGATAGTAAACACATTTAAATTATTAAGCGGCATGATTAATCAGAATAATATTCAGGATTAAAATTTGCCACTCACAATTGACAACTCACAATTCACAAAATGTATTTCTACATCAAGGCTCTTCACATAATTTTTGTAGTAACCTGGTTTAGCGGGCTCTTTTATATTGTAAGGCTTTTTGTTTATAACGCTGAAGCGCAAACGAAGACTGAACCTGAAAGAACTATACTAATGAAACAATTTTGTATTATGCAAAAACGCCTGTGGTATGGTATCACATGGCCTTCTGCTATTCTTACATTAATATTTGGAGTGTGGATAGGAATATTATATGGGAGTTTGCCAACATGGCTTTTAGTCAAACTGTTTTTTGTACTGGGACTTTTTATTTATCATTTTACTTTGCATTCTATTTTTCTTCAGCAGCAAAAAAATAATTTTAAATGGTCGTCGCAACAATTAAGAATTTGGAATGAAGTAGCCACAATATTTTTAATCGCGATTGTGATGCTTGCTGTGGTAAAGCAATTATTAAGTGTAGTATGGGGAGTTGGTATTTTAATTGCATTTGCAATTCTGTTAATGATTGCAATTAAAATATATAAGAAGTACAGAAAAAAATCCGGGGAATTAATGTAGGAGCAATTCACAAGGTTTTAAGCCCGTATGTTTTTTAAATGCAGTTGAGAAATGCGAGATAGAAGAATAACCCAGCAATGCAGAAACATCCGTAACACTTAATCCTTTTTCATACAAAAGATATTTAGCATGCTCCATTCGCTGGCTTTGAAAAAAATCAAATATCGTAGTGCCATACATCTCTTTAAATCCCTTCTTTAAATAACATTCGTTAATTGCTGCTTTGCGGCTAAGCTCTTTTATGGTTAATGGTTCACTGATGTGTTTCAATAATATTTCTCTTGCCAGCGCTATTTTTTCACGATCTGCTTCGTTGGCTAAAAATTTACACGTAAAAGAATCTTCCCCTTCTCCGGCCATACAATCCATGCTGTAGAGAAGAAGCATTTGTGTTTGTGCATTTATAAAAATATTCTCAAGGCTTTCTGAATAAGAATGATTTAATAAAGCATCCAAAACATTTCTTGTTTTGCCACAAAGCGGTAAAGTTTTTGAAAATGAAGAAGTGTGCCTGAAGTTTAAAATATCTTCAGAAAAAGAAGTAGATTTTATTCCCTTCACAAATTGTGAAAGATGATCCGCATTAAA
>JBEPVC010000117.1:0-6661 GCA_041691235.1 Chitinophagaceae bacterium | reverse complement strand
TTCTGAAGGCATTTATTATTATTATGCAGCAACCGGAATTAATACCACACCTATTTAGAACAGAATATAGAAAAATAACCGCTGTGCTCTGTAAACTTTTTGGCATTGAACACATTGAAGTTGCGGAAGACATAGCAAGCGACACTTTTTTATCAGCTATTGAAACATGGACCTACAAAGCGATTCCGGAAAATCCAACAGCGTGGCTGTATTCAGTTGCAAAAAATAAAGCGAAAAATTATTTTAATCACCATGCAATCTTCACTCAAAAAATTGCTCAGCAAATAAAATATTCATCAACTGAAAAAGAAGATATTGAAATTGATTTAAGTGAAAAAAATATTACAGACAGTCAATTGCAAATGTTATTTGCTATTTGCCAGCCTTCCATTTCAACTGAAGCTCAAATTGGTTTATCACTTCGTATTCTTTGCGGCTTTGGAATAGATGAAATTGCCGATGCTTTTTTAACCAACAAAGAAACAATTAATAAAAGGCTCTTCAGGGCTAAAGAAAAATTACGGAATGAAAAAATACAAATTGAATTTCCCGGCGAAGCCGAAATTAATAAACGGTTAGACGCAGTTGTAACTACTTTGTATTTGCTTTTTAGCGAAGGCTATTATTCTGAAAGCCAGGACAGCATCCTGCGTAAAGATCTTTGTCTCGAAGCGATGCGACTGGGATATCTATTAATTGAAAACGAATATACAAACCGGCCTTTTGTAAATGCATTGCTTTCTATAATGTGTTTTCATGCTTCACGTTTTGATGCAAGAAAAAATGAAAATGATGAAATAGTTTTATACGAAGACCAGAACGAATCACTTTGGAATGAGGAATTAATTTCAAAAGGGGTGTATTTCTTTAATCAGGCATCGCAGGGAACAGAAATTTCAAAATATCATTTGGAAGCAGGCATTGCTTACTGGCACACCATAAAATCCGGCACAAAAGAAAAGTGGGAAAATATTTTACAACTCTACAATGCATTGTTGCAAATACAATACTCTCCTATTGCCGCATTGAACAGAACCTATGCACTTTCAAAAGTGAATGGAAAACACATTGCTATTACCGAAGCTGAAAAATTAAATTTAACGGGTAATCATTTTTATTATGCTTTGCTTGGTGAACTTTACACGGGCATTGATAATGATAAAGCAAAAATAAATTTTAAAAAAGCGTATTCTTTAGCCCGCACAAATACCGAGCGACAAACAATTCAGAAAAAGATTGATAGAAACTAGGCTGCACAAACCGTTACATTCACCACGATAAAAGCGTATTTTCATTTCTTTTTATTACCTTTTTACGAACTTTTTATTTAAACAGCATGCACGTATATAACATACTTACTGTGATAATAGTGCTTACCGCTGTTTTTGGCTATATAAATTTCCGGTTCATAAAATTACCCGGCATCATTGGCATAATGATGATCTCTTTAATTGCTTCTTTGCTGATTATTATTATTGGAAAAATAAATCCCACGTTTTATCAAAGTGCTACTCAACTTATAAGCGGGATAGATTTTCATACTGCATTGCTAAAAATTATGCTGAGCTTTTTATTATTTGCCGGCGCTATAAATATAGATGCGGGCAAGCTAAAAAAAGAGCTGGTTCCTGTTATTGTCTTTTCAACCATTGGAATTATAATCTCAACACTGAGTGTCGCAACAATGTTGTTTTCGATTGCCGAGCTTTTCGGTTATCACATTGATTTTATTTATTGCCTGTTATTTGGTGCATTAATTTCTCCGACAGATCCTATAGCTGCTTTAGGCATTTTGAAAGCAGCAAAAATTCCATCATCGCTTGAAATTAAAATAAGTGGCGAAAGCCTTTTTAATGACGGTGTCGGCGTGGTTCTGTTTGTTACCATCCTGGAAGTTGCCAGTGCAGGCATGCAAAATTTTTCTGCAGGAAAAGCTTTATGGTTGTTTGCAAGAGAAGCCGTGGGTGGCGTTGGTTTCGGCGCATTGCTGGGCTATGCAGGCTTTTGGGCACTGCGCTCAATTGATAATTACAAAGTAGAAACATTGATAACAATTGCAATTGTTATGGGAGGCTTTTTACTTGCCAGTAAAATTCATGTGAGCGGGCCTTTGGCAATAGTAGTTGCGGGAATAATAACCGGCAACAAAAGCAGGCGGGAAGGAATGAGTGATATAACAAGAAACTACATTGATAATTTTTGGGAGATGATAGATGAAATAATGAATGCTATTTTATTTTTACTGATAGGTTTTGAGATGCTGGTGCTTCCTTTTAATTCCACGTTGCTTTTACTGGGCAGCATAACGATTGTAATAACCCTGGCAGCCAGGTATCTTTCAGTAGCAATACCGGTGCATGTTTTGCAATATAAAATGCCTTTCGAAAAAAATGCGATACCTATACTAACGTGGGGCGGCATCAGGGGCGGCCTTTCGGTTGCCATGGCTCTGTCAATTCCAAGAGAAATGTTTGGAGAAACAATTGTTTCAATTACTTATATCGTAGTCTTGTTTTCGATAATAGTCCAGGGACTAACTATCGGAGGGCTTGCAAGAAAATTAGCCAAATAAAAAATTGCTCTGGAAGAAAAAAAATTATTATTCCTTTTATTACGTTTAACCCACTACGTTATAAATAATATTTCCCTCGCTATTTTTTGAACTGATACATTTTTTTCAAAATCTAATACTCAAATGAGCATAAGACATATTTTCCCAACAAGGTTATCTGGATTATTTATCTTAGTAACTGATAGAAAATCCTGTGCTTTCAAAAAAAATAAAATTTTTTCAATGAAGCTTCTATTTCTTATATGCATCTTATTATGCAACTCAATTATTATGGCGCAATCTACTCCTGTCGGAGATTTTCAAAATCACAACGATATAGGAAATGCAAAAGTAAAAGGATCAACAACCTTTAATGCTGCTGAACAAAGTTATAATCTCAAAGGGGGCGGCTATAATATTTGGTTTAACCGGGATGAATTTCAATATGCTTACAGCAAGCTTAAAGGAAATTTTATTTTAACTGCCAATGTAAAATTGCTCGGTGAAGGAAAAGAGAATCATCGTAAAATTGGCTGGATGGTTCGTGCCGGTGAAGATGATAACGCGGAGCACATTAGCGCGGTTTTGCATGGTGATGGATTAACGGTTTTGCAATGGCGTCGTTTGCGCGGAGCATATATGAGAGATCCCGAAGATGAAATTACCTGCATTAAAAAAAATATCCAGGTTATACAATTAGAGCGTGATGGTAAAACATTTATTATGCGAGTAGCCAATCCCGGCGAGCCTTTGCAGGAAGTTGGCCGCACCGATGTGGTTGATATGCCCGATGATGTATTAGCGGGATTATTTATTTGCAGCCATAACCCTGATGTACAGGAAGAAGGCCTTGCATGGAATGTACGAATGGAGAAAACTGTTCCGGATACATTTAATGGCTATAGTGACGGAACGCTTGGATGCAGACTTGAATTAATGAATGTGTTTGATGGAAAGCGAATGATCATTCACCAGGATTCTGCAAGATTTGAAGCACCGAACTGGATGCCCGATGGAAAAAAAATTTTATTCAACCAGGGCGGATCAATTTATACGATTCCTGTTGCAGGTGGAACCCCGGAAAAATTAAATACAGGAAATGTAAACCGAAGCAACAATGATCACGTGATTTCTTTTGATGGAAAATGGCTTGGCATCAGCAGCTCGCGCGAAGACATGAGCGGCGGCGGTTCTACTATTTATTATTTACCGCTCACTGGTGGCGATCCTAAAATGATAACCGACAGCACTCCTTCTTATTTGCATGGATGGAATCCAAATGGTAAAGAAGTAGTGTACACTGCACAGCGAATTAGCAGCAGCCCGGCTTTTAATTTATATAAAAAATCAATCAGCAGTGGCCCGGAAGTGCAATTAACGTTTAATAAAAAAGGATTGGCAGATGGCCCGGAATATTCACCCGACGGAAAATATATTTATTACAATTCTGATGAAACAGGCACAATGCAATTATGGCGCATGAGAGCTGATGGAACTAATAAAGAACAAATAACTTTTGATCAATATAATAACTGGTTTGCGCATATTTCGCCTGACGGCAAATGGCTCGTTATGATTTCATTTGATTATACTGTTGATCCCGGCGATCATCCTTTTTATAAAAGAGTGATGTTGCGTTTAATGCCCGCCGGTGGCGGCGCTCCAAGAGTAATTGCCTGTTTGTATGGTGGACAGGGAACCATCAATACACCATCATGGAGCCCTGACAGCAAACACATTGCGTTTGTAAGCAACGGATTCAACATGCAGGTAACAAAGTAAAAAACTGTTTACGTTTAACCATGAACGTTATGTTCCATTTTTATTGCCAGTCGCCGTCCATGCCTTTAGAAAGAGTAACTATCTTTTGAAAAGATTCTTTGGCTCCGGGCTCAAGTCCTGTTCCGAATTCAGTGCAGCCTTTTGGCCATTCAACTTCGCCGGATACAGTATAACGATATGCCGTTTTCCCATTAAATTTTTAGTCTCTTCGGTGTTCTCAATTTTCAAATTATTCACCTCTGCAGTTTCAGCACATACATATTCCAATAATATCTTTTTTGAAATTTCTTTGCTCGTAGGCTTTGAAGAGCAACTCGCTAAAAAAAGAACGGAACAAACAACAAGGAAGTTGATAATTTTTTTCATCGTAACAGTTTTGGTTGGTAAAATTGAAACCAATTTACAATAAGGTCTTATCATTCACAAGCAAAGCGACTATTTTTTAATGAAAAATTTCTGCAGCAGCAATGTCGTTAATATGCAGATAAGCAAAAAATTAATCAGCCCGGTTTCTTAAAATCAGGATTATTGTACATTGCTTTATTAAACAAATAATATTTGCCGTCTTTATTGTTTCTCCAATACCTGTGTCCCATCACATCGTAGTAATAACGGCCATCAACGCTTTTGTGTGCAGCGCTGTCATTTACTGAAATTACATTGGGTAGAACTACTTTAGCTCTTTTCCTGGCAGTTGCATTCATTGCCTGTAATGAATCGTTTCTTTTCTCAGCGGCAGAAACATTGTCATTTGTTACAACATTTTTTGTGGGATGATTTTTTTTACTGCAACTAATAATGAAAATTATCAGAACCACGCTAATCAGCCAATATGCCTTATTCATTACTTTTATTTAAACAACTTTACCAAAAATTATGCCGTTGAAAATTAAGCGTTGCCGCAGATAAAAAGATATCCCTTAAATAATAACTAATAACAACTTCCGGTGAAGATCATTATTTCGAAGAGAATCTCCTCCAATTAAATAAATTAAAACAGTATTCTGTTCTTCGGGCTTACTATTCTTACCTTTGTGTTTTAAAAAATCTACCTACATAAAAAAATTATACATGAAAACAAACATTGGAATTAGCAATACGAACAGGCAAAAAGTTGCAGAAGAGTTATCTAAATTATTAGCTGATGAATTTGTATTGTACACAAAAACACGAAATGCGCATTGGAATGTAGAAGGCCCCGATTTTCACAGCATGCATTTATTTTTTGAAAGTCAATATGAGCAGTTAGATGATATAATGGATAGCGTAGCAGAGCGCATTCGCTCTATCGGCCACTATGCACCTGCAACTTTAAAAATGTATTCGCAGCTTACGCATCTTTCTGAACAACAGAGAACGAAAAACGATAGCCAGGGATTTATAAAAGAGCTCACATCTGACCATGAAAGCATTATTATTTACCTGCGCGAAAACATAAATAAATTTGCAAATGATTATGCTGATGCGGGTACAAGTGATTACATCACGGGCTTAATGGAAACACACGAAAAAATGGCGTGGATGCTTCGCTCGCATTTAAAATAGTATTTAATAGTTCTGCAGCGCTAAGTATTTACATACTTTCTTTTATAAATTACAGGATGAAAAAAATTGCTTTTTCTATTATCCTGTTTTCTATGCTTGGTAACACAAATGCTCAATCAAAAATAACCGGCGCATATTATTTGCGCGGTGTAATGGAAACTGCTTCAGGCTTTTTATTAAAGCCCGATTCTACGTTTGAATTCTTTTTTTCTTACGGTGCGCTTGACAGGTATGGTTCAGGAAGATGGACATTATCAGGCGATAAGATTATTTTCAACAGCGATAAAAAACCGGGACAGGATTTTAAAATGATCACCGGCAAAAAAGCCAATGATAATTTTATTACTGTAAAAATAGTTGACAGCAACACCTATCTTCTTAATCACGTGTACGCCGCTTTACGATTCGCAGATACAACCCTGGGAGATGTTTCTGATGAAAATGGAGAAATAAAAATTTCAAAAGCAAATGCAGAAAAAATTTCCTTGACGTTTGAATTTTGCCCTGAGAAAACTTCTTACTTTCCTGTTGATAAAAATCTGAATTATTTTGAATTCAAATTTGAGCCGTGGATAGCAGAAGTTTTTTTTACTGATTTTCCTTTAACGCTTGCAGAAAATGAGCTTACAGGAAAACATCCTTTACTGGAAAAAGAAAAATATCATTATGAGAAAGAAAAATAATTACGCCGGTAATCAAAACAATATGTTGTTAAAGTGTTAACGGCTTTGTTTCGTTTCTCTTCTTACAGTAAATTACAGCTTTATTTTTCGCGTCTAAAAA
>JBEPVC010000116.1:0-6767 GCA_041691235.1 Chitinophagaceae bacterium | reverse complement strand
ATCAGAAAAATGGAAACCGTTGCGTTCTCTCGCAACTTATTTTTTTTGGCATTATTATTTGGAGAAACGAAATGGGATAAGAACTGAAAAAGAGCTTTTAAAGAAAAGTCGGCTTGATAAAAAAATAAATTGTGATTCTTCAACAAATACCTAAAAAAATTATGAAAGATATCTTTTTACAAATGAAAAACAGTTTTGCCGGCAAGTGGGCAGGTGAAGGCTTCGCAAAATTTCCAACCATTGATGATACGCATTACACAGAACAGGCAGAATATGCTCCCGATGAATTTAAAGATTCAATATTCTTTAATCAAAAAACATTGTACAAAAATAATACGCCAAAAAACGGGCACACTGTTTTTTGGGATACCGGTTTTATTATTTTGAAAGATGACAAAATCGTATTACACAGCGTGCAGGTGGGTGGGCGTATTGAAACGTATGAATTTATTGAAACCAACTCAAAGGGTTTTACATTTAATAGTAACTCAATTCTTGTTGATCCGAAAACAATCAGATCGCAGAGAATATTTATTATTGAAGGTGATAACATGAAATATGAATTAAATATGGCTACGCATGCAGCGCCGGAGTTTCAGAATCATTTATCAGCTAATTTAAAAAAATTGCATCATAATTAATTTCAATGCTACAAAACCGGGTTGATCCATTTGGTAATTTAATAAAAACAAAAGCGCGTGGCTTGTGGATGGGCAACCGCGGCGTTCTACACAATGATAAACAGGAAATCATGCGCCCTTATAAATTAAATGCTTGGATAACATGCAGGCTTGAATTTAAGGGAAGAAAAAGAAAGGTAATGATGCCTGACAGGTACACAGAACTTTTTTTCATGGATGAAGCTACTTCTTTCGCTGCAGGCCACAGGCCCTGTTTTGAATGCAGGAGGAATGAATACGATCAATTTAAATCACTTTGGATTAAAGGAAATCCTGAACACCATTTTGATAAAAAAACATCTATTAAAAAAATAGATGAAATTCTTCATCGGGAAAGAATGGACAGTAATAGACTGAAAATAACTTACAAAGAAAATATTGCAGACATTCCAAATGGATCTTTCGTGTTAAGTAATAATAAATCCTATTTGATTTTTGAAAAAAAAATCTACTTATGGTCGCCCTTTGGTTATGAAAAGGGTAAATCATTACCTGCCACAGGAAAACTAACTGTTCTTACACCCCGGTCAGTTGTAAATACTTTTCGTGCCGGCTACGTGCCGCAAATTTCAATTCCGACAAAGTAAGCGTATAACTGAAAAGGTTAAACCTAGTTTCGTAAAAATTATTTACAGGCTATCCAATTAAACATAAACCCCGCTGACGCGGGGTTTATCAAATACAATTTTTAATTTTCGGTTGATCATCTACTGTTTGTCCTTTTCCGTTTTCATTTTTACTTCACCGTTGCCTTTCACTTTATATTTTTTAAGGTCAGAGGCATTATTCAACCATGGGTCATTTCCGGTAACGTCTATTGGGTAACGTTCTGCATTTCCTACTGTAATGGTAGAAGGTAATGTTTGAACGGTTATCCACTTAGACGTTCCATTGTTCCAATCCCAGTAATTTCCAGATCCTTCATCGAAATAAACATTTGACGAAGGGTAATAAAAATACTTATGCATTATAGTTGTCGGAGATGTGTTAATACTGGTTGAGTTTGCACTGTCGTTTTGAGCTGAGGCAGAGAACACAGCTCCGCAGATCAACATCGAAATTAAGATCTTTTTCATAAACCAATACTATGCAAAAAATCGTAATAACGAATTAGAGAAATGTGAATATTGAATTTTAAAAAGAATAATTGCCAGCAGCTTGCGTAGATCTTTTTTTAATTTTTTTTCCGCTAACTAGTTCTTCCAGCTTAATGCAATTCGTTAAAAGTAACAGTACCGGATAATCGCAAATTGGATGCGATTGGAAAAACACAATTATCTCTTTTAATTTAAATTTTAAGAAATTAATTAAATATTAGTAGCTTAACATTCTTAAAGGCCCGGGATATGAAAAAAATCATTTCTGTTGTTTCACTTTGTATAATAATTCTTTCAACCGCACATGCAGTAGATGCACAAACCACAGGCGTTTTAAAACATATTGTCATTATAACCTTCAAGCCCGATGCTTCTGCTGACAGCATAAAAGCATTAGACGATATTTATACCGGTTTGTCAAAAAGCCCCCTGGTAAAGGACTTTGATTTAGGTGTGGATATTTCCACACGGAATAAGGGTACGCTTAAGCATGTGTATGCTACCACATTTGCATCAAAAGAAGATATGGTGGCCTATGCAAAAATTCCGGAATACCAAAAGCTTTTTAAGATTTCGCTTTCTGTTGCAGACGATGTAAGCGTTGTTGATTACTGGAAGAATAAATAAATATAACTGAGACATAACCCTTGTGTATAACTTATTTCATTCAAATTATTTGGTGCATTCTTCATTATTCCCCGCAACTTCAGCATAACGCATGCATTTAGTTTAGCCCTTTGCATAATTAGCCAAAGAAACATTGTGAAATATTTTTAAAGGCTCACGCAACTATTTCCATAGCGTTTACGCTTATTTACCCGCAACAATTAAATCGCGTGAACTTAACCAACGAACAGATGGAGGAAATTCTGGCCGGCTGCCGGCAAAACCAGCGTGCAGCGCAGAAAGAATTATACAGTATGTACTATAGGTACGCCATGGCAATTGCTTTGAGATATGCAAGCAATTACGACAATGCAGTGGAAATGACGAACGATGCATTTTTAAAAATTTTCCGTGACTTAAAAAATTTTGTGCCACGATTTGAGAGTACCGCGAATTCGTTTACGGGATGGCTTAAAAAAGTAGTGATAAACTCATGCATTGATCATATACGGATGTATAATAAAAAAGAAATGATGGCCGGCGTTGATTTGGAACACGTGATACTTGCAGATGAGCGTGAGACAGCAGAACAAATGTTACAGCATAAAGAAATTATAAAATCTATCCAGAAATTGTCGCCCGCTTACAAAGCAGTCTTCAATTTATATGTAATAGAAGGTTTTTCACATGCTGAAATTGCAGACAGGTTAAATATTTCTGAAGGAACATCAAAAAGCAATTTGTCAAAAGCCAGGCAAAATTTGCAGCAGCTTTTAAGGAAAAGTAATATTATAAGTTATGAATAAGCTATATGAAGGTTTAGATGATAAGACCAGGGATTCAGCACAAAAGATAAGCATAGCTTTTGATGAAAACGCATGGAATAAAATGGAGGCGTTGCTTGATGAAGATGACCGGATAAGCTCTGCCAGCAACATTTCTGAGAACACTGTGTTGCGCAAACGTAACAGCAAAAATCATAGGTTGGCAGCATTATTTTTATTACTTTTTTTTACGGGAGCGCCTGCGTTACTGATTAAAAACAGCAGTTTTTTAAAAAATAAATTTTTTTCGCCGGTAAGCAGTGATGCAAAAATAACAGCCGCAACCTACACGAAAAATGTTAGTGAAATTTTTATTGATAGCGAGGCACATTCAAAACTTCTTGCAAATAAAAATTTTAAGCCTCAAGCAACTCTTAATAAAAAAACAACGCTCTCTACCACAAATAAACATAACAATGAAGTTGATTTGTTTAGAATCGCAAACAAAAAGAATGTCGTTATTCAGAGCATGCAAAGTGGTTTATTGAATAGTGATGATATCAAAAAAATAAACAATCAATTGACAGTTGTAAATGAAAAAGATAACTACATAGTGATGGAAAAGAAAGATAGCAGCATACGGGAAATAAACACACAGCCAAAGAAAAAAGATTTGACAATTTCTGACACTAGGGCCAAGAGCAAAACGGTTGCTACATCATTAAAAAATAAGTTCTTTAAAAATATAGGTTTCTCAATTTTTGCATCTCCTGAACTAAACACGGTAAAATTTAAATCAGGAAGCAAGCTTACACTCAACTACGGAGCTGGCGTAAATTATTCTATCAGTAAACATTTTTTGGTGCAGGCACAATTTGTAAACGCAAAAAAAATATATGTTACGGATAGAAAAGGATACAATCCTGCGGCTGGCTCGTCGTTGGTTTTAATCGACACGTTAAACGTAAATGCAAATTGCAACGTATGGGACATACCTGTAAACGTGCAGTATAGTTTCACCGATAACAATAAAAACAATTTCTTTATCAGTGCAGGCATCAGTTCCTACATCATGAAAAAAGAAGTCTATGATTTTTCTTACCACGACCAGGGCGTGTATGAAACAAAAAAACGCATCATTAAAGATGAAAATAAACACGGCTTTTGCAACCTTAATTTATCAGTAGGGTATCAGTATTGGCTATCAAAAAAATTGTCAATTGGATTTGAACCCTACTGTAAATTACCTTTAAGCGGTATAGGTGCAGGAAAAGTGAAGTTAACAAGCGCAGGCACATTATTCAGCCTGACATTTAAACCAATGTAATAAAGCGAAAAGAAATTTGTTCCGGACAAATTTCTTAAAAGCAAAATCCCGGTTTAATTAATCAAACAATTATTTAAAATTAAAAAAAAAATGAAAAAATTATTTTCAATGGGCATTGTATTGTCCACATTAATCGTATCAATTAGCAGCTGCAAAAAAGATGGTGCAGTTGCTCCAGGTGGCGGTACGAACGAAACACCTAAAAATGATATTAACCTTACAAACAATGCAACACTTGGACGGTATATGTCAAACAAACAAGGGCTTACATTATATATGTTTGCCAATGATGCAGATGGCGGAAGTTCGTGTACGGGTGGTTGTGAAACTACATGGCCTGCGTTTACAGCTGATTTAACTACAGCAAAATTAGATGCAGGACTTGCAATTGCAGATTTCGGAATAATCGTTACTGCAAGTGGTAAGAGACAGGTTACTTATAAAGGCTGGCCGTTGTACACCTACTCTCCTGCCGGCACTGATGGTTATGGTAACTCAACTAACGTGGCTGAAGCGCCGGGCCAGGTAAAAGGTGATGGCTTTGCCGGTGTATGGTTTATTGCCAAGCCTGATTATACAATAATGTTTGCCAACAAACAGCTAACAGGTTTGGATAGCAACAATTACAAAAGTGATTACACGCTCGGTAATGGTAAAACGGTTTATTTTACAAATGATAAAGGAGGAACTCTTTACAATTTTAAGAACGACAGCTTTAATATTAATAAATATACAAAAGCAGATCTTTCTAACAACGACGTTTGGCCAATTTATGGCCCTGACGAAATAGTACTTCCATCAGTTTTAGATAAAACCTTATTTGCAAATATTACAGTTGGCGGAAGAAAACAACTGACTTACAAAGGTTGGCCGTTATATAATTTTGGCCGGGACAATTTACGTGGGTTAAATCAAGGAGTAAGTGTGGGTGTACCGGGCACATGGCCTGTAGCCGTAAAAGATGTTATAGAAGCACGGAGATAGATTTGGATTTATGTGTTGTTTATTGGTGAAGGCAGGTGGTAACACCTGTCTTTTTTTTATTTTCAACTAAAAATATTTGGTAATTAAAAATGAGATTTTTCTGTTGAAGTATTATAAAACAACAAACAAAGCTTCGATGACCTGCATTAGTCAATTTTAATTAACAGTCGCTATTCAATACGGGTATCTTTCAATAGTTGTTGGTAAAATAAAATTAGACGTACAGAATGGCAATAGAAATATTGCTATGTTTTTTTATGTAAATGTATTGTACTCCCGAAAAATAATTTTTCAAAAGCAACGTTATTTCCTAAACGCTGCAAATTGTTGTGGCGCCAGATCAATCAATATCTTAAAAAACTACTGCATGAATAATCTCATTTATGGTGAAGTGTACGCTTGCTATTTTAAAGACGAATACCTTGGTATTGCCACCTTTACTGATGACCCGGATATTGGCGACAGCTTTATTAAGCTGGAAGTTTATAAGAGCGGAAGACTGCGTGAGATAGCAATTATGCCCGACAGGTGGATTTTATTTACAGGCCAGGAATATTAAATTCAATTTTGAGAATCTCCCCTATTGTTCTATAATTAAGCCTATTTTAAAATTGCGTTTAAACGTAACAGTTATTAGTACAATCGTTACTCGCTAAAAAATGCTTATCAAATAGAATTTAATTGGTACCTATTCTGTTGATATCATCCTGCATCGTGTTTACACCATTGGGCCCGAGATAAGTTGCAGCACCAAAGCCGAGAATTGGGAAAAATATAAATCCCAAAAAGACAAGCCCGATTCCAAAGGCGGTATCTTTTCCAAAAGATTTTGCGATGGCGATCATTATTACGAAAACAATGTAAATATTTATAAGCGGAATAAAAATAAGCCACCAGTTTTTTACCCCTCCGATTTTACCCATTATATAGTAATTGTAAAATGGCACTATACATGCCCAGCCCGGTTGTGAAGCCTTTTCAAAGGTTTTCCAAATTCCGGCGATAATGAAAATTATAAATGCGATGTAGATAATAAAAATGAATGCCATGAGAGTTGTTTTGGTGAAAGAATATTCAAATAAACAAAAACTTTTGGACAATCTGATCTTCTTTAACTTTTTGCCATTCATTTTAAAACCATTCTTTCACAACAAGAATGTATGTTGCAATAATTTCTTTTTTAACGGGCAACTTGTAGCAGGCAACCTGCATTTAGTTAATAGTGATCTTTAAATTATGAACCAGCGCTTTTTACTTTTAATCTTTTTATTCATAGGCTTTACAGCCAGCTCCCAGTCGTTTAAAGTAT
>JBEPVC010000115.1:0-6793 GCA_041691235.1 Chitinophagaceae bacterium | reverse complement strand
CCATCTAATTCGCTACGACTTGCAGGATTGTTTTGGTCAACTGCAACATAGGTGTAATCGTAATATCCCTGCTTTAACAATAAATGGGTTTCATAAGCGCGTTTTTCAGGATTGAAAATCATTTTAAGACTGTCTGCGTAATTATAATTAGTTAGCTGCCCAAAAAGATAAATGTCTTTATTCGGATAAGCCTCACCGTTAGGTGGCACAAAAGAAAAATGAACATTGGCATAGTCAGCTTCCCAAAAAGGATTTATACCCCGAATGGCCGACACAGTGTACATGCCGTTATAATCCTGGTAATACACGTAGCGTTGTCCGTCACGTGGCACATCCGGGCGTACATAAACTTCGGTTGATCTCTTATTGTAAGTTGCAGTTAGCACCCGGTCGCTCTGCAAATGAAAATCAGTTAGATCAAGCCAGCGCCATTCTTTACCGCCGGGAAAAACGCCAATGTTTTCAGAGTTATATTCAAGCGAAGTTCCACGAATAAAAGTAGGCGGTATATTTCTCTGGCAATTGTCCCACCTGTTATTTTGAAGTATTACAACTTTTATTTGCTGGCCTGCATTGAATTGATTAAGGCTTTTAACATCCACGGTAAACTGGAGCCGCTGATGCGTGCGGAAAAATTGAGGCGCAAATGGCTGAATTATTTTTGCAAGTATGGTTGATTTACTTTCAACAACCATTAAGCGTTTTGTAAATGCAAGCTTTGAAGTATCTCCATCCAAAAAAACTTTCAAAATATAATTGCCGGATCGTGTTGGATAAATGCTGCGATCAGGAAGTGCGATTTGATAATGCGTATATCTTGTGAGGGCAATGGAAGAAAATCTATAATTCGAAATTCTTAATTGAGTAAAGCCTTTTATGTAATCGAACTGGCTTAGATCAACAGGAGTCCAGTCATTATTGCATAGCTGAAAAGTATAGTAATAATATTTTACATCGCCATCCATATCGTCAAAACTGAGTGCTAACTGATCTCCGCTGTTTAAATTTATTATCGGGAGACTAAGCTGGTTGCTGATGTTATGAAGCCTTACTGTTTTAATGTTATTTACATAAATGCTATCCGGCGCTTGTGCATTTGCAAAGTTTAAAAGGCCAAAAAAATATACGATTAAAAACGTAAAGAAATTTACAATCTTTTTTGATTTCATTGAAATGTTTTAAAAAAAATTAGTTTTACAAGATACCAAATTTAAGCCGTTTGAATGTTTCATCATTTATTGCAAAGCGCATAGCTTTTAACAGGCAAAAGACTTTTTCAAGGTTTATAATCGGGCTTGCAATTACTGCTACTATGATAAGCGTTGCGGTAATGATAGTTGCATTAAGTTTTGTTAATGGTTTTCAAAATGTAATAAGCAATAAGGTTTTCAGCTTTTGGGGGCATATACGCGTGCAACAAAATGTGATGACACAGGCAAACATTGCAGAAGAATCACCTATTGAAAAAAATGACAGCCTTGAGACTTTTTTATACAAGCTGCCGCAGGTACGCAGCGTAGAACGCTATGCAACAAAATCAGCAATTATCAGATATAAAGATGATATTGAAAGTGTGCTGATGAAAGGCATTGACAGCAGTTTTAATTTCAATCGCATCAATTCATTTTTGATAGCTGGAAAATGGGTGTCTTTTAAAGATAGCGGTTACAGCAAAGACATTGATATTTCAGCATCTACTGCAAGCCACCTCCAGGCAAATGTAGATGACAGCGTGATTATTATTTTTATTCAGAGCGATGGAAGCCAGCGAGTGCGTAAGCTTCATATTGCAGGCATATTTAAAACCGGTATAGAAGAATATGATGATGGATATTGCCTCAGCGATCTCAGGTTAATACAAAGACTGAATGATTGGGAACCCGGCGAAATTGGTGGCTACGAAATATTCTTAAAAGATTACACGCAAACAGATTCAGTAAATAATTTTCTTTTTAATTCAGATGCATTGCCCGGCAAATGGTACAGTAAAACCATTCAAGAAATTTATCCAAACATATTTGACTGGCTTAATTTACAAGGCAGAATAAAAAGTATTTTGCTGGCTATAATGATGGTGGTTGCTGTGGTTAATTTAATTACCTGCCTCATTATTCTTGTGTTGGAAAGAACAAAAATGACAGGTATATTAAAAGCCCTCGGAGCAAGAAATTTCGCCATCCAAAAAATATTTTTATATAATACCACTTTCATTGCACTTACAGGAATTATCGCAGGAACTATACTGGGGCTCGGTATCTGTTATTTACAGGAATGGACCGGATTTATAAAGCTTGATGAAGAGGCATATTATATGAAAGTAGCACATGCAGACGTAGTTTGGTGGCAGGTTGCAGCGATTGATGGTGCAACACTGCTCATTTGTTTTGTAATACTTATTATTCCCTCTTTGTTAGTAAGAAAAATACAACCTGTAAAAGCGATTGAGTTTAGATAACTTATTATTAAGCGCTTTTTATATGCGATAAGATTATTCCTGTCGCCACTGCAGCGTTCAATGATTCTGCCCGGCCATATTGCGGAATGGTAATTCTTTTTGACGCCATCCTTAAAAGTTCATCACTGATTCCCTTCGATTCATTACCTATTAAAATAAATCCCTGGTCAACATTTTTAAAATCCTGCAAAGGACTACCAGATAACGCCGCAGCATAAACGCTAATATTTTTGTTTGTTTCTATGAGCGACGCAAGATTAGTATATAGCACATTTACCCGCGAAAGGCTGCCCATAGTAGCCTGAACTACTTTAGGATTATAATTGTCCGCACAATTCTCGCTGCAAAAAACATTTTCAATGCCAAACCAATCGGCAATCCTGATAATTGTTCCCATGTTTCCGGGATCCTGTATATCATCAAGCAGCAGCGTAAGCTTATGAATCAATACCGGCTTAGCCTGCACGGTTTTTTTCTCAAAAACTCCGACCACTTTATTAGGAGTTTTTAACAGCGAGATTTTTTGTAGTGATTCTTCATTCGCTTCATAAATATTTGCATCAGGAATATTTCCCAGCAGCTTTTTATTCTCCTTTAGCCAATTTTCTGAAGCACATAAAATTTTACAATTGAAAATTCCCTGCTCCAAAAATTCTGAAACTATCTTCCGCCCCTCTGCTATGAACAAACCCAGCTCATCCCGAAATTTTTTATGGCTTAAACTTTGAATATATTTGACAATCTTTTTGCTCAACATAGTGTTTATATGAATGGAACAGTCCCCATTAAAATATTTCCAGCTTTTATTATTTCCTGCATCATTATCCTGATTCTTTTACCAGGCTGCACATCAGTACGTAAATATCAAAAAAATATTCCTTTTGTTTTTAAAAACAACATAAGCCTCACTGCAAATGATTTAAGTAATGATGAAAAAATTCTTTTAAAATCAAGATTAAATACACAAATTGATGATAGTGCAAGAGTGAAAGTAAAAGATGCATTTTTTATATTTCATAAAATTACAAAACCACCTGTTTTCGATACGAATGCCGTAATTCAATCTGCAGAAAATATGCAGACTTCAATGATAAACACCGGTTATTATCATCCGACACTGACGTATAAATTTGATACTGTAAAAAAGAGCGGCGGCCAAAACAGGGTTACAATAAATTATGATGTTATTGCCGGAAACCGAACGCTGGTAGATACTGTGGCTTATCTTTTTAAAAATGCAGAATTGGAATCGCTGGCAGTATCTACAAAAGGTCAATCGTCTTTGCAGAAAAATACACCGGTTACCAAAACAGCAATTCAACAGGAATCCGGAAGACTGGTAAATCTTTACCGCAATCATGGTTATTACAAGTTTACTGCCGATGAAATACGGGTTACGGGCGATACATCTATTGAAGCACTTACTACCGTTACAGAAAATCCTTTCGAGCAATTGCAATTACTTGCTGAAGCAAATGAAAAAATAAATAAGCCAACCATCAGGATTGGGTTTCAATTAAATAATTCTCCTGATAGCACGAGGCTTGAAAAATATTTCATCAACGATATTTATATTTTACCGGATTATAAGCCGGGCGATGAATATACAAGCCTGGGATTAAAAGAACATGTTTCAAAAAATTATATTACCAGGTACCATCAAAAGCTTTTTAAATTTTACCTTCCAAGCTCCAACCTCTATTTAAAAAAAGGGGATGAGTTTAATCAGGATAATTATTTTAAAACCATCAACAGCTTTTATAAGCTTGGCGTATGGGAAAGCCCTACGGTTGATATTGTTGAGAAAAAAGATACGAATCTTCTTGACCTGGTGATTAAACTTTTGCCAATAAAAAAATATGCATTTGAAGGAAATGTTGAGCTTAGCTATTCGGCCAATAATAACGTTGCTGCCACCACTGCAGGAAACCTGCTTGGCATTGCAGGAAATCTTTCAGTAACTAACCGCAATGTAGCAAAAGAAGCCATCCGCATGACCAATGCGGTAAGAGTTGGCGTGGAATTTAATACCACGAAACGCAATAGCTCCGGTACTTTCATTAACTCCAATGAAGTTTCTTACACAAACAACTTAGTATTTCCAAAATTTATATTTCCATTTAGCAGTTCAAATAGAAAAGACCTGATTACCAAACAATCTTTTATCAACACCAATCTTTCCTTAATCAACCGGATTGATTTTTTTAATCAGCAGGTATTAAATGTTGGATTTGGATTCAACTTTACAAATAATGAAAATCATATCTGGAGTTTCAGATTATTCAATTTTGATTATCACAGGTTATATAACAGGTCTGATAGCTTTAATAGCACTTTATTAAAATATCCATTTTTAAAATACTCGTTTAATACAGCCCTGGTAATGGGATCGAGTTTAAGTTACAACAGCACACATGCTAATTCTAAAAATCCTAAAAATGGCAGCACATTAAAAGCCAACCTGGAAGAATCAGGATTAATATGGGGATTATTAAAAAACAAAAATAAAAATCCGCAGACAGGAAATTTTTTCAACCAGTATTTAAAAGAATTTATAAAAACAGATCTTGAATATACCTATACCATTAATCATCCAAAATCAGCCATTGCTTTCAGAGCCTTTTCGGGAGTTGGAATACCTCTTTCAAAAAGTGATACAACCTTACCTTTTTTTAAACAGTACTTTGGTGGTGGGCCTAATAGCATGCGTGGCTGGCCTGTAAGAGGCATTGGTGTCGGAGGGCAGCCCCTAGCTTCGGATACCGCGGGACTTTTTAATGATCGTACGGGCGATATTCAATTGGAAGGAAACATTGAATATCGTTTTAATGTAGCGCCATTATTTTCAAACGCGGTACTTTTTAAAATGGCTTTGTTTGCTGATGTTGGAAATATCTGGAATTTTAAAAACACGAAACGTGATGGAAGCGCAGATACCACGCAATTTAAATTTCAAAATTTATACAAGCAACTGGGAGTATCATCTGGTGTTGGGTTCCGTTTTGATTTTTCTTATTTTCTTATAAGGTTTGATGTAGGGTTTCGGTTTAAACGTCCAGACATAACAAAAAATGATGGCTGGCAAATTCCCGATATCACTCTAAAAAATCTTTTTGGAACTGCTGAAGAAAATCGCTTATGGCGGTATGAAAATTTTAATGCTACAATAGGCATAGATTATCCTTTTTAGTAACCAGATTGTAAAATTTTAGCGAATAAATGTTGAAAACACAATTATTCTGTGGATAACGTGTGACCTATTAAATAATTTCTAATTTATATTTTGAAAAACCGACTTGAGTAAATACATTTATAAAATATTAGAATTATCACATGCAATGTTATAACTCTATATGATTCTCTCCAAGCTAAACGCCTTACATCCGAATCCTTTTGTAGCCTTGTTTATTCAATAACCACAGATTTATTATAAAAGAAATTGGAAGATTTTCCCTTATTCTTGTTTTGCCGGAAATTTTTCGAAACAAAATTAAGCTAGAATAAAAGTTTTTGATCCTGATGACGAAAAACCAGCTCACATTGAGTGCTGTTAACAAACAGCACTTTTTTTTACAATTTTGCGTAAGCAATTGCGAAGTATGCTGAAGCAGTATAAGGATAACTTTGATTTGCAACATAAGGTTGAAATTGTGGTGTTATCATATTCATAGTGCCTCCATCTCCTGCCCAGCTCCAGGCCAATACTGTCATTGATTTTGATTTTGCATGATCAACTATTCCTGACCAATCTGATGAACTTGAGCCATCATTTCCAAATTCACCAATAATACATGTTCTTCCCGAATTGATCATATAATCCAGATCGGATGCAACCATCACACCACTGCCGGTTATATTTCCATTTGCATCCGTCCGTTGCTGCACATAGCCACCGGGATAAATATGAGCTGATAAAACAATGTTCGTATCCAGAATTTTTACTCCACCAGTTCCTAATCCCTTTACAGCATTTGTTGCAACGTAAGCCTCCTGTCCCCAGCCCGGAACATCAATAATTATTTTACCAGTATATACATTTCTTAATGTAGCAATAGCGCTGTTGTATGCTGTTGCATAAGAAGCAGCCGTTAAATTATGATCACCCCATTCGTTCATAAGATTAATAATAAAATTGCCCGATGCATGCAAGGCTACATAATTTGATTTCCACCAATCTGCAGCATCCTGTAAATCGTTAGCATTATCAGAGCCGAGGACCGTAGCTTTATGATAGGTGCAAATAATATTGTAACCGTTTGCCGAAGCTTCGCTTATCCATCTAACGGCGTGGGCTACCTGATTTGGTTCTATTTCTATTCTCAATGATTTTATTTTATC
>JBEPVC010000114.1:0-6822 GCA_041691235.1 Chitinophagaceae bacterium | reverse complement strand
AGGTTAAGTAAAACCAAACATCATCTTCTGAATTTCAACTGCATTTCATTGCTAATTTTTAATTTTCAATTTTTAATTTTCAATTTTCAATTTTCAATCTTACTTTTGCCACCCCTTAAATAAATTATCAGGAGAGGTGCCTGAGAGGCCGAAAGGAACGGTTTGCTAAATCGTCGTACGGGTTAAACTGTACCGTGGGTTCGAATCCCACCCTCTCCGCAGGATTTTTAAAATTTTCGGGGCGTAGCGTAGCCCGGTTATCGCGCCACATT
The DNA here is from genome assembly GCA_041691235.1 of Chitinophagaceae bacterium. Taxonomy (GTDB): domain Bacteria; phylum Bacteroidota; class Bacteroidia; order Chitinophagales; family Chitinophagaceae; genus Ginsengibacter. The sequence continues at coordinate 6,550 of JBEPVC010000114.1, read as the reverse complement.
TGGGATGTGGAGGTCGCAAGTTCGAATCTTGCCGCCCCGACAAAAAACCATTCAAGAGATTGAATGGTTTTTTTTGTCGCCTTTATTTGAACTAATAATTTAAATTAACTGAATTAATATAACAGCTAAGGTTAAACGTAAAAGAACTTAGCTCAGTAATTATAAGTTTTATAAAATTTCTTTTTTCTTAAAAAAATCATACCCCTGTTATATCAATTATTTCTAAGAAGTGATTCTACTCATTACGCGGGAAAATTACGGGTAAGTGATTTCACCCTAATATATTTTTCGCTCCAATAATGCATACTTGCAAACCGTTTAGTTATAGCCTATAGACCGATATTAATGATGCTAAGCCTTTTAAAACACAGAGTATGCAAAAATTTTACTTATTTATTTTACTTTCAGTTTGTTTTTGCAGCATATTCCCGAAAACTTCACAAAGCCAAAGCTGTTCGCTGCTAAATGCAACTTTTACCACCTATGAATCAAGATGTGCTGCTACGGGTTCAATAAAAGTAAATGTAACCGGTGGCTCAGGTGCTTATAAATACAAAACAATCGGTCCGGTAAACACCAACTTTACCACGCTGGATTCCATTACTGGTTTATCTGCAGGAAACTATATGGTTATCATCAGTGACATCGTTACAAACTGCACTTTTACGGAAACCGATGTAATTGTTGCCGGTAGTTATGAGGATCCAAGATTTACATTAACCCATGTTGACGTAAGCTGCGACCATGCTAACAATGGAAGCATCGCAATCAATACCCAGGATAAAGGCAGATCTCCATTTGTGTATACGATAGTCGCTCCATCTCCAATGGGTGTAGGCACATCAAACAGCACGGGTTCTTTCAATAATTTAATTGCCGGTGATTACAGCATACAATTAACGGACTCATGTGGTGGTATTCAAACAAGACAAATTACTATAAACGATTATAGCTGGCAAATTGATTCCGATGTATTTAATAAAATAAGTTGTGATTCTGCATCAGGATACATAAAGGTTTCTGACAGTAAAGGCAATGTAAGCATTGCGGGTGGAATTCCGGGCTTCATGTATGGTATTGTAAGAAGCCCCGGCGATACTATCTGGTCTTCCAATCCAAATTTTACATTTGATCTTGCCGGCGTTTCCACTTTTGATATCGTTGCCAAAGATGCTTGTGGTATTATTAAAAAGACGGCAGCAACGGTTAATTTAACTCCTTCGGTGGGTTCGCTGATTGTAATTACAAACACAACATGTAATTCATTTACTGCATCAATAGCAGGCGTAACAAATTTTTTCACTCCGAATTTTTGTTTGTACGATAAATTCGATGTTTTGATCAGTTGTAATTCAACAGGAGTATTTGATAATCTTCCCTATGGAAGTTATTGCATTACTGCACATGATCAATGTACAGATACAATAATAGAAAGATGCTTTACGGGAGTGCCGCCAACATTATCTGTTGCAGATAATGTTGTGATAAGTAATAAAATCTGCGGCACATTTAGTGCTGCCATTACGGGGCAGAACGGTTTGACCAATCCGAATTATTGTTTGTACGATTCAACCAACACATTAATAACCTGCAATACCATCGGAGTATTTGATAGTCTTTCTTATGGAAGTTATTGCATTCAAACAAAAGATGGTTGTATTGATACAACGATTACAAGATGCTTTAATGCTGAAAATCCAATACCAATTGTTGATACAATAGTTCCTTTTTATGTTGATTGTTCGCATTTCAATATTCTTAGCGGTACCGATAGTCTCACTAATCCGAGATTTTGTTTATATGACAGTGTTGGCACTTTGATTGATTGTAATTTAACCGGCTTTTTTGATAGCCTCGCATTCGGCCATTATTGCCTCAATATTCATGACTCATGTACTGATACTACCATAATAAGATGTTTTGATATAGGGCCTGAGATTATTATAAATGATATTGCCATTTCCATGACTAATAAAACCTGCTCAACTTTTACGGCAACAGCAAGTAGTGGCAATTTAAAGAATGCATATTATTGCTTGTACAATGCTGCCGACAGTTTAATAAGCTGCGACAGCACGGGAGTATTCGACAATCTATCTTATGGAGATTATTGTATAAAATCAAGAAATGGTTGCCCGGATACAACATTTACCAATTGCTTTTCGGCAAGTCCGCCTGTTCCGGCTATAAACAATACTGTTAAAACAATTAATCATGATTGTTCAACTTTTACGGCAGAGATTACAAATCAGCAAAATCTTACTAATCCTCAATTTTGCATTTACGATAATACTAATACACTCCTAAGCTGCAACACCACGGGTATATTTGATAATTTGTTGTATGGATCTTATTGCATTAAAACTATTAATACCTGTTATGATACTACGATTTCAAGATGCTTTACCGAATTGGCCATACCTTTTTCATTAGCGGCTACTGCCAGCAAATCGTGTGTTTATGGATATTCAAAATTTGATATTACCGTCGCGGGGGGAGCTTTGCCTGTAAATATTAAAGTGTATAATCCGAATGATAGCCTGGTTTATGACAGAAATTATAACACGAGCAGCATTTATATTGATACTATTCCCGGTGTGGTTGCAGGACAAACCTATAAAGTGATTGCCACTGATAAATGCGGAAATAAGGATTCAGTTACTGTAGGAACTATTGTAGGATTCCTTACTCACAGCCCATCAGTAATTGCTAAGTGTCCGGGTGGCTTATGGGCTAATGGTTCGGGTGATATTGTAACTACAGCAGCGTCTAACATGGGATCGTTAACCGTTAGGATCATTAAAAAGGATGGCATTGTCTTATTCCCAAAACTAAATCCAAGCTCTGTTTCAGGCTCTGATTATACTTTCAGTGATCTTGGCCCAGGAACCTATATTATAAGCTATAAAGCAAATGATCCGTGTAACATTTTTTTGCATGATACGGTAACTATACAACCATATCAATTTCCAAATTTGGATCACTCATCGGCATATCAATGTGATGTAAATGGGTTTAGTGTTGGAGCCGTAGTATCTAACGGTGTTGGCCCTTTTACTTATTCAATTATTGGAAGCAATCCTTCGGTTCCTTCAATAATTGCGGGTCCGCAAGCGAGTCCTATATTTAATATTAATAACGGTACTACTTATTCATTAATAAGATTACGTGCCCTGGATGCCTGTGGCAATGCCACTTTAGGTGATGCAAGTGTTTTACCTTTATCTGATGATGAAATTATATCTTCTTCCAATTGTCTTCTTAATCCTACTACATTAAGTGTTGATAGTATTTATAATTCTACTTATGCGTGGTATAAAAAAACAAACGCAAGCGATACTGATAGCACCTTCATCGGGGCTGCATCAAGTGTGTTTATTCCTGATCTTTTGCCAACAGATACAGGTGTATACATTTGCCATATTGAAGTAAATAGCGGCTGTGTAAAAAGAACTTATTATTTTAATCTCAATGGTCAATGTTATATAGTACTGCCAGTATCATTAACAGAATTCGGTGGCAAATTTATTGATGATAAAATTTTATTAAACTGGAAGACAACAAATGAGCATAATGTAAAGAATTATGTTATAGAGAGAAGGAACAGTTACAACACTTTTACTGAAATTGGAAAAACCAACGCAACTGGCAATTCTTTAAGAGATCAATTATATGATTTCATAGATGCAAAACCCGATGTTGGTAAAAACTATTACCGGTTAAAAATAGTTTATGATGATAATACTTTTAGCTATAGCAACATTATTATACTGACTAACAACCAAACAAAAACCAGCATACATATTTATCCAAACCCCGTTACTGATATAATAAATATTGATTTCAGAAATTCACAAAATCATGTTTATAAAATATCATTGGTGAATACCATCAGCCAACTTATGAAAGAAGCAACCTTTACGAGTGGCTTTAGTAATACGTTGCAAATTTCAAGAACAAAGGCAATGAGCCCGGGTATGTATATCGTTCGGATTGTTGATGTAACAAGCAATGAAGAATTTTTGCAAAGAATAATTTTGAAATAGTCCCTCTCCCAAAGGAGAGGGGTTGGGGTGAGGCTAACTTATTCCCGCCAGCTCCAGGCTTTTCTTTTTTAATTTTCTCAATTCCATGTCTTCAATAATTGGATTAGGAGTAAGTATAATCGAAGTATTATTTTTCTTCCACCAATCATCTTTGGCAAGATGATCAAAATAAATTACCGCGATTAAATATTTTCTTCCTTCCTGTGCATGCCATTCTTCAATCCATTCAAATTTTTCACGCGGAATTAAATCCCAGTCATCGAAGCTTACATAAACTCTTACATAAAAATCATTACTAAGCTGGTTGGGCGTATGGTGGTATAATTTTTTGTATTCATATTTATAATCGTAGCGAAGCGCAGAAATATCGCTCAGTACAGCAGAAGCAGTTGGAAAGCTGCCGGCACCTTTGCCATAAAAAAATTGCTTATCAGCAAATGAACTTTCAATTACAACACCATTATATTCGTTTTTTACAAACGAAAGATGATCATCGTGCGTTACAAATTGTGGCAAAACAAAAGCCGCAATTTTTCCATTCAATAATTTTTTTGCCTGTGCTACCAATCGTATTTCATAATTCTTTTCTCTTCCAACGTTTGCATCACTTTCATTAATGTTTTGTATTCCTGTAAATAAAATATTGTCTGTTGTAGCAACAATTCCGTATGCATGGCAAAGCAGGATAACCCATTTGTGAACTGCATCCCACCCATCAACATCCAATGTGGGATTGGCTTCGGCAAAACCAAGCTGCTGCGCCTGCAACAATGCCTTTTTAAAATCAAGCTTGTCTTCAAACATTTTTGTAAGAATATAATTGGTAGATCCATTCACAATTGCACGCATGGAATGTAAAAGATCATTGTCATAATATTCCTCAAGATTTCTTATCACCGGAATTGATGCGCAAGCTGAAGATTCGCAAAGAAAAGGCATCCCGGTTTCCTGCTGCAATTGTAATATCTCCTGCAAATGTTCTGCTATCATTTTTTTGCTGGCGCTTACAACCGCTTTTCCATTCGATAATGCTCTTGATACAATTTCAAAAGCAGCGCCGGATTCATTAATAACTTCTACTATTACATTTATAGTTTCATCCTCTAGTAATTCATTCCTGTCTGTTGTAAATAATTCTGCAGGCGCATTTCTTTTTTTATGTGAATCCTTTATACAAACTTTTTTTATAGTTGCATTTAAGGAAGAAGTTTGTTGCAATACTTTGTATAAACCTTCGCCTACCACGCCAAAGCCAAATAATCCTATGGTTAACCTCCTGTGTGCTGTCATTTTAAATTGAATTTATTTCACTGCCTTACCAACTAGGGAAAGGTTTTTAGGTGTTTTTGTTGTTGTTAAAAATTGAGTGATGATGTGTTGAATCTGATCAAACTCCAATAAAAATCCATCATGCCCGTAAAGCGAATTTATAGCAGTAAACTTTGCTCCGGGAATATTATCAGCTATAAATTTTTGTTCGCTTGCCGGGAATAAAATATCTGTTACGATTCCAATGGCTAATGTTTTCGCCTTAATTTTTTGCAAAGCATTTTCAATACTAACTCTTCCCCGTCCGACATTGTGTGAGTCCATTCCTTTGCTTAAAAAATAATAGCTGAATGCATTAAATCTCTTTGCCAGTTTTTCGCCCTGGTACTTTTGATAAGATTCACTTTTATAATTTTCAATCTTGTCATTTTGTTCTTCCGACTGGCTTGCATGATAAGTATCATAATGCCTATAAGAAATTAATGCAGTGCTTCTGGCAGCTTTCATTCCTTCAATACCGGCATGTGAACTTTTTTCTTTCCATGTTCCGTCTGCTTCAATGCTCATTCTTTGCGAAGCATTAAAAGCAATACCCCATGATGAATGGAATGCGTTAGTGCCGACAGGAAAAATATATTCAAACAAATCAGGTTCTTCAATTGCCCATTCCAATAATTGTTGGCCGCCCATTGAGCCACCAATTCCGATTTTTATTTTTTTAATTCCTAAATATTCTTTTAATGGCCAATAAGAGCGTATCATATCCCGTGGAGTAAAAAAAGGAAAATCGTGATAATAGATTTCTCCTGTTTCCGTATTTACATCAAGCGGCCCAAGGCTTCCATAGCAGCTTCCGGGCATGTTCACGCAAACAATAAAATATTTTTCAGGATCAAATAATTTGCCTTTGCCAACCAAGCCGGGCCACCAATTCATCGCTTCACTGTTGGCTGTAAGTGCATGAAATATCCATACTACATTGTTTCTTTCATTATTAAGGACACCATAAGTTGTATACGCAAGATGATAACCGGGTAATGTATAGCCAGATTCAAGAGTGAAGGATTTACCGGATTTAAAAATGTTATACCCCAAAATTATTTATTCAATAGTTATTAAAAAATAAGACAATGACATCACTTGCGATATATTTCCATCACAAGTGATGCCATAAAAATTAATTCAATAATGCAAATTTACCCAACCAATTCTTTTGAAAAAACTTTATTAAAAGC
>JBEPVC010000113.1:0-6831 GCA_041691235.1 Chitinophagaceae bacterium | reverse complement strand
GGAAATTCAAAGGTAATTTTAGATGATGTGGAAACCCTTCCGGCCGGAATATATATTTTACGGACATTTTTCAATAATTCTATTTCCCAGGCCAAATTGTTTAAAACAAATTAAATATAAGGCCAGTTATATAAAGAGATTTTTTGACAGACAAAAAATTAATGAGAATCTACCACTATTTTAGGTAAAACTACCCATAATAAGTCAATTCCTGGTGACGTTTAATAGGTGCTAATATCCCATTTGTATCTGATAAATTCTTATTCTATGAGAAATTTTTACACCGATAACAATAGATATTCATTTTACGGAATTTTTCACTCTCTCTTGAAGCCGAGATTCAGAATAGAAAAAATTTCTCTTCTGATTTTCTGTGGGCTTTGTATGTTCTCATTTCCGGCATCACTAAAAGCTCAAAAACTGGAATTCAGTTACAGCTATTTAAATCTTTCCAGGCTTAATGGCGGAGGAACTCTTGAACAAGGAGATACTATTGAAGTACATGCTCTTGTAAAAGTAAATGCCACAACCAATAATTTTTATTACATTGATACTATTCGCACAGGAACACAGTATATAAATAATTCTATAAAACTTATTACTAACGAGGGTATTTTATTTCGTGGCCCATTTACAAATAAGAAATTAGATGATAACGGTGTGTATGATCAAAGCGGCGGTATCCCAAGAGTTAGGGTAAATATAGGAACCGGGGCAGCAAATGCAGATTCTGGTTTAGTAAATTTCGGCGTTAACACAGGCGGGGGAACTGTAACACCGGGAAACGTTCCCAAGTTTTATGGAACAACATTATTTGTTGTTGCCTACAGGCTTTTAATAACTGCAAATTTTGGAGATACAATTCATTTAACAGGAAATTTTTATATAGATACAGCAGGAGTAAAAAGATCTTTCCGCTTTAATTATGCCGGAATTAAAATCATTAAAAACCAGGCGTTGTGTGCTAATTTTTCAAGTGCAAGCTTTACTGCAGACAGTTCATTTAAAAGTGGAAATACGCAAAACAGGGCATTACCCGCAATAGTACCAGGATATACAAAAGTTAACATAAGTGTTAGTGGCCCCAACGATAATTATTATGCAATTGTAAATAATACAAGTTCCAACGGAACTACAAATAATGCCGGGCCTTATGTACCTACTGCAAATCCCAACCGGGTATTTAATGGTTTCTGGGATATAATTGGCGACCATACAGGAGCTGCAGTACCTTCTGTAGGTAACCTGCCAACCCCTGCCGGGCAAACAGGAGGCTACATGCTTGTAGTGAATGCAGCATACCCAACAGGTGAAGCATACCGCGATACTATTAAAAATGTTTGCCCTAACACATACTATGAATTCTCTGCATGGATAAGAAATATTTGTGGTAAATGTAGTGCTGATTCAAACAGTGTCCAAAAATATACCCCAGGCGTATTGCCTAATCTTTCCTATACGATTAACGATATAGATTATTTTACAACAGGCACAATCCAATATGACCAAACCTGGGTAAAGAGAGGATTTATTTATAAAACAGGCCCTGCTGAAACACAATTTAGCATTACTATAAAAAATAACGCAGCAGGGGGTGGTGGAAACGATTGGGTCCTTGATGATATAAAGCTTGCAACTTGTTATCCAAATTTGATAATGAATCCAAGCGATACTGCTACTGCATGTAAAGGATTACCCGTATCACTTAGTGATACTGTAAAAAGCTATTTTAATAATTATGTAAACTGGTGCTGGGAAAAAAGTCTTGACGGCATAACCTGGTTCGGGACTGGTGTTTGCGGAATAAAAGTACCTGTACTTATAAATGGATTGTGGGTATATGTGGTTGATACCACATTTAATTCAGTTGCTGCAGACAGTGGAACTTTTTACCGGCTTAAAGTAGCCACCACCGTGTCGAATCTAACCAACCCAAATTGCGCCGTAAACAATAGTCAAAAAATATTTCTAAAAATTTATAAGCTTAAGTGCATAATCCTGGATGCCAAACTGGTTAACTTTTACGGCAACATGGCAAATGACAAGGCTGTATTAAAATGGGCATCGCAAACTGAAGAAAATTTAAAGCAATATGAAATAGAAAAAAGTTTTGACGGTACTAACTTCACAAACATTGGGATAGTTCCAGCCACTAATTATATAAATGGATCAAACTATACGTTCATCGATCCTGAACCTGTTTCCACATTAGCTTATTATAGGTTAAAGCTGATAAGCGAGTCAGATAATTATAAATATTCAAACATAATTGTAGTTTATAATCAAAATGCATCCTTCAAAGTCACCGCAGTTAATCCTTTTAAGTCCAGTATTAAGATGAATATTTTTGTGCCAGTTGATGGTGCTGTGCAATTTTATCTTTATGATATGTATGGCAAAATTGTAGGCAAAAAAAGCATCCAATGCACCAAAGGAAATTCTCAGGTTGTAATGGATGATCTCGACAGGCTACCGGCAGCTATGTATATTTTAAGGACCTTATATAACAACACTACGATACAAAATAAATTATTCAAAACGAATTGATAACTGATTTATCTTAAAAATAAAAGTCACCAGCATTTGGTGACTTTTATTTTTAAATACTTTTTATATCGTTAGTATGAACCAATGTCATAACTTATCGGACCGCTTCCGTAATCCGAGCTTGAATATATCTCCCCTACCGTATTTGCAAACCAACGTTCATCAGTTTCTATAGCTGCAGATATTCCATTTACAAAAAATTCATACTTAACTTTAATCACATCTGGAAAATTGAAGCTGCCAATAGTAACTGCAACACTCTTTGCAAGAATAGTCATTTTAATATATCCTGAAACAGGATTACCAGTAAAAGTTCCGTTTACGCTGGGCGTCAACCATGTTGTGCCATTAGGCACATTATCTTTTAAAAAGATAAATTCACCTTGCACACTCTGATCAAAAGGTATATAGTTTTTATAATTGATGTATTGATAATAATCACCGCCCGGTTTACGGTAATAGAATGAATCAATAGCAAGCCCTGCTGGCGGTACACTATTAGAAGCAATTGTACTATATGTTTTACCACCAAAAACAGGTGAATAGTTTATAACAGTATTACTAACAGAATCAGAAACTGTACCACCTTCAAGACCATATGTCCATGTGGAATTTAAGTTTAACGGAAAATAATCTTGTATAACGCCAGGCGTAAACGTAATGCTAAAATTACAGGTGGTTGCTCCAAAAGTTACAGCAAAATTTTGAACTCCGGCATTTAATGGTGTCCCATTTCCTGTAAGCGTAACCGTTTGCAAACCTGTCACAGAAAAATTACCAGCACTCGAAAAAGTTAAGCCATTAACTGAATTGGTTGTAATATTATAATTACCCGTCGTAGTAACATTTACCTGGATTTGAACTGTGTTCGATGCATTAAGCACAAGGCCTTGCTGGTATATGCCTGCAAACGTAAACGGAGTACAACTTCCACCACCGCCCCCTAAAGTTCCATCAGCGGGTAATCCAAAATTTATTTTAAAACTACACTTGCTATTTCCATAACTTAAAGTAAAACTCTGATCGCCTGAATTTGTTGGCGTTCCCGAGCCTGACAATACTACATTTTGCACTCCAGTAGAAGTAAAGGTTCCGGTTTTTGAAAATGTTATACCGTTTACAGTGTTTGTTGTGATTGAATAACTACCCGGAGATGCTACTGTGACCTGTGCCTGAACCGTATTGGCTGTGGTTAGAATAATATTTTTTGTATAAAACCCGGCTATAGTAACAGGTTTACAATTTCCAGAACTATCTCCTAAAACACCGGTTGATACACCATTATTAGAGGCCCCGCCTCCTATTGTAGAAACGAATTTTCCCTGGGTTAATAGTTTTGAGTTCCCTACAGAATCAAGGGCTCTTCCTGTAAATGAGCCGGAAATAAAATTATTAGTATAGGATGTGATATTTACAATAAATTCTCCGATCAATTGACCAGCCTGGTATATTGATTTACCACCGCTGGTATATTCAAAAGAAGCTTGAAAAAATGAAGCTTTATATGTTCCGACCTTAAAGGTATCTGCGTATAAATGCAGAAGAAAAGTTTGTGAGCCATCTTTTGAATGGCCTACAAGATTTAACTCGTTTGTGTTGAGCGATCCCCCGGAAACAATGTAGGCTGAATCCATATCACCCAGGTATTGCGTTAGGCTATCTTTAAATTCCCATGTTCCTGACGGTATTTTAAGACCGCCCCCTTCAAGGCTGTATTCTTTTCGGCAGGCGTTGAGTAATACCGCCGCCAGAAAAAAACAAATTGCAATTTTGGTGAGTTTCATTGTACGAATTTTATGTAATTATTAGCTTCGTTGAATTTTTTAAGAAACCTGCATTTCATCATTTACCAGTGTTTCTGTCTCGATACTTTTTAAATTTATATTTTTTACATGGCTCTTAAAAAAGCGTTTTTGAAAAACAAGAATTGTAATTATTCCTACCGAAATACAGGCGTCTGATAAGTTAAAAATTGGCCTGAAAAACTCAAAGTCTTCCCCTCCCCAAAAAGGTATCCATGCCGGGAAATGTGCATTTCTTATAACAGGAAAGTATAGCATGTCAACCACTTTCCCGTGTAAAAACCCGGCGTATCCCTTAGCTGGAAAAATTCTCGCTACATTATAAGCTGTCATGCTGCTATCTTCGAAAATAAGGCCATAAAACATACTGTCGATTAAGTTGCCAAGCGCTCCAGAAAAAATGAGTGCCACACAAACAATAAATCCGGGATGATATTTTTTTTCAATAATTTTCTTAATATAAAATACCCCAAAAATTACAGCTGCCAAACGAAATAACGTCAATAACATTTTACCCCATTCGCCACCAAACTTCCATCCATAAGCCATTCCCTCATTCTCAATAAAGTATAGCCGAAACCAATTACCAATTACAGCATGCGATTCGCCTGCATGATAATGTGTTTTTACAAATATTTTCAAGGCCTGGTCTGCTATTACAACAAGGCATATTATTAAAAAAATATTTCTTCCTTTCACGTATTAAATTTAATGGGTAAAGATAGCAAAATTGGAGAAGGCTTTAAATCAAATACGTTAATTATTAGCAAAGTGTTCCTTAGAAACGCCCGGCAAATCCGGTGTATTGTGCTGAAGTATTTATTCTTCAAAATATATACGCTTAACCCTTTGGGAAATTCCCGTCATTATTTCATACGGAATTGTTTGCGCCCATACCGCCAGCGTTGAAATTGGCAAAAATTCACCGAACACTATTACATCATCGCCATCATTAATCATTAGCAGATCTGTTACATCAAGCATGGTCATATCCATGCAAACATTTCCAACCACAGGTGCAAAATTTCCTTTTATAAACATCTTCCCTTTTCCGTTTCCGAGGTTTCTTGGGTATCCATCTGCATAGCCAATCCGTACTGTTGCGATAACACTGTCCCTTGCCAGCCTTATTTTTCTTCCGTAACCTATCGTCTCACCTGCCTTTACCTTTTTAATTTGAGCTACTGTAGTAGTAAGCGTGCTTACGTTTTTCAATTTTTTTTGCATTTTTTGGTTGCTATCTATTCCGTAAAGCCCGATTCCTAATCGTACCATATCCATTTGTAATTGCGGATGCCGGCTTATTGCGGAGGTATTAGCAATGTGCTTATCAAATTTATACCCAATAGCTAATTCTATGGTTTTACAAGATTGCGTAAAAACTTTGGATTGATGAAGGGTAAATTCATCTTCATTTTTGCTTTCACTTGCTACAAGATGTGTAAATACCGACACTATTTTTACCAAAGTACTTTCTGAGATTAGTTTGGTTAATTCATCCATATCATCAGCAGTAAACCCGAGCCTGTGCATACCTGTATCTATTTTTACATGTATTGGGTAATTACTTACCCCGGAAGATTTCAAAAAATTTTTAAACTCATTTAAAATACCGAATGAAAACATTTCCGGTTCAAGATTATAATTTATCAATGATTCAAAAGTGCTTGTTTCAGCATTCATAACCATTATAGGTAATGTAATTCCTGCTTTGCGTAATTCAACGCCTTCGTCTGCATAAGCGACTGCCAGGTAATCTACTTTATGATATTCCAGTAAAGCTGCAATTTCATAGCTGCCACTGCCATAACTAAAAGCTTTTACCATGGCCATTATTTTTGTTGTTGGCTGCAATAATTTCTTGTATTCTTTTATATTATGAACAATAGCGTTTAAGTTTATTGAAAGTATTGTTTGGTGAATTTTTTCTTCTAGCAGGTGGCTTATCCGTTCAAAACCAAAACTGCGTGCACCTTTTATCAAAATGGTTTCGTTCTGAAAAAGTATAGAAGAAAAATATTTAAAAAAGTCTTCAATAGCAGGGAAAAAATATTTTTCCTTTAAAACAGAAAATTTATCTGAATAAGAAAAGATGTCCGGCCCTATACCAATGAGCCTGCTTACTTTTTTTTGAATCAGAAGTTCGGCAACCTGCGAATAAAGTTCGTTTTGCTCCAAACGCGATTGTAAAATATCCGATAGAATCACCGTGTGCTTTTTGAGATGCTTTTGGTGTAGCAAAAAGTTAAGCGCAATTTCTAAAGAATGCAGATCATTGCTGTAGCTATCATTAATAATAGTGCAATGATTTACGCCCTGCTTCACTTCAAGGCGCATTGCAATTGGGTATAACAATGAGAATCTTTCGGTGATGTTTTTTGTTGCTTTATTTAATACGAGCAAAACACACCAGCAGTTAATAGCATTTTCAACCGACGCTTCATCAGTAAATGGAATAGAAATTGAAATATTTTTTTCTTTA
>JBEPVC010000112.1:0-6845 GCA_041691235.1 Chitinophagaceae bacterium | reverse complement strand
CCATCAATTATTTGCGAAGCAGTTCTTATTCTTACGGGCTTGTCAGTATAAAATTCATGCCCCGTTTTTGATCTGTCCCAGTATAATTCGTTACAGTAAAGTGTGTCTCCTTTTGTATTAAAAACTACGACACTGTCTTTCAAAAATATTTTGCTTTCAGTTTCCATATATTTTCCATAATGGGCATCCATCTTGCTTTCTATCCGCAGACTGTCATCATAGAAATCGGTGTGTAATGATTTTGTAAATTCAATATAAGGAACTGTATCCTGGTGACGAAGCATGTACGGCGCACTTAACCTCGCTTTGGTTTTTTCGCCGAGACTGTATATAATATCAACTCCTTTTCCTTCCTCAACGCCGATTCTTTTTGAAGTTATTTTATCAATATCTTCCGGGGAATTTTCACAAGCAGAAATAAAAAAGCAGCCCGAAATGAGAGCTGCTTTAAATAAAAATTTATGGGAGTTACTAGAAGTCATTATTCATTTTGCATCAAAATTATTGGTATTTCTGTCTGCGGAACCAGTTAATATCGCTTAATGAGAAACCGAGGCATACTCTAAAAATATTTTCTGTAATGTTATTACTGTTATTTCCCCTGTTTCCATATTCAAGTGCAAGGTTCATTATGCTGTATTGATAATCGTAAAAATTGTGTTTCAATTTCAAAGGAAAACTTGCCCCTACTGATATTGTATAAACGGGAAGATTATTATCCACGGCGATGTAATCTTTCCCAAAAGAAACACCGGCCCGGTACTTTACAAAATTAAAATACGATTTAGAAGAAGTAGTGGCGGGAAGATATTGAATCCCGAACCTGGCAAGCCAGCTGTTTTGAACAAGATCCTTCTGGCCAAAAAACCTATACGTATTCCAGTTGGTTGTTTCAATATCTGCACCAATTAATACATGTTCCTTTTCTATTGTAAAACCTCCGCCAATAGTTGCCGGCAAGGTTACCTGTCCTTTTTGTCCTGCATTTTCAAACACGCTATCAACTACGCCAGGGTTTCCGGAAGTTGAATTATAAGTAAACGTTTGTTTTACCTCATCTTTTGTTGCAGTATAGGTTTTTTGCAAATTTCCATACCCACCAATACGGATTGAGCCGCCTTTTATTTTAATAGCGTATTGAAAGCCTGCATCAAGAAATACACCTCCAAATCTTGCTTTAGTATCAAAATTGGTTTTATAATAATTAACCGAGTCATTAATAAAAATGAGCTTGGTATTATAATCCTTTTCGCCAAAGAGATAGCCTGAATTTACGCCAATGCTAAAATTTTTTATTCTTAAAGCTGTGCCAAAAAACGCTTCATTTACGCCGCCATTTCCTTCATACAATGTTTCTACGCTATCTATGGAATTGCGTCCCGTGCTACTTATTTTATAATTTATTTTAGTTAATGGTTTCAAGCCAAATGCGATTGCCCACGAAGTATTCTTTTTTTCTGCTTTTTTATTACCATTAAGCAAAGGAAACCCCAATTGCAAATAAGAAATAATTCCATTATTAGATCTATAGCTGCCCGGGGGAGTATTACTTTTTAAATTTCTGCCATCGTATTCCAGGCCCACATCAAGCGTTGTCCATAAAAGATTGCCATAGGTAGCCGGGTTTACTGAGTTAATCGTTGCAGGATCCGTGTGACCTCCTGAAATACCTCCCATTCCGCGGTTAAGAATATTTCCCGATGGAATAAGATTGCCTACACCATATCTTGAATAAGGAGAATTTTCCTGCGAAAAACAAAATAGCGGTAAAGCGATCAACAATAAGAAAGTAAGTTTATATTTTGGTATCATGATTGAGTTCACTAATTGCATACAACCCTTTAAAAATAAGGTTAGGGTCGGCAAATATCTTATTTTTAAGGTGGCGGGCAAAATAGCCTGCATCTCCCCCGGTTAAAAGCACGTTAAAGTTGCCGAACTTTTGTTTGTACTTATCAATGATTCCATCAATTTCTGATGCCATGCCTAAAATAATTCCACTCAAAATATTGGTATTGGTATCATAGCCAATCAAAGGGAAATTCCAGCCTGGTTTTACCAGGGGAAGTTTTGCCGTAAATGAATGTAAAGCTTTGAAGCGCATTTCCATCCCGGGAGAAATGCTACCTCCCATAAAGCTGCCATATTTATTAATAAAATTATAAGTGATGCATGAGCCAAGCCCTACTACAAGATTATTCTTTTCTTTATAATAATATACTGCCGCAGCAGCAAGCGCAAGTCGATCCGCGCCGATAGTTTCGGGCTTACTTACAGGCGTTGTAAATGGCAAAATGGAAGAAGAGTTGAGTTTATGAAAAGAAGAATGTTTTGCAAGAAGATTTTCTATTTCCGGGTTATGATCAATTACTGACGATAAGATTGTTTTTACCGGTTCATATTTTTTTATCAATTCAGTAATTGTTTCATCATTATCATTTTCAA
Source organism: Chitinophagaceae bacterium (assembly GCA_041691235.1). Classification (GTDB taxonomy): domain Bacteria; phylum Bacteroidota; class Bacteroidia; order Chitinophagales; family Chitinophagaceae; genus Ginsengibacter. The sequence continues at coordinate 4,400 of JBEPVC010000112.1, read as the reverse complement.
TAGAAATGATGTCTGACAAACTTTCGTTTTCAAATACGGCGCATTTCAGGCGTGTATTTCCAAAGTCAAAACAGAGTGTTGTTTTATTCAAAACAAATTATTTCAATTAAAAGAAATAGTATTAAAATTTTATCAGGAAAGATTAAAGCCGCTAATATTTTTAAAATGTCCGTTAAGTTTTATTTTTTCTTTTAATGATTCCATTTCTGCCACCACGGGCAACACTTTCGCCAAATGCCTTTTTAAATATTCTTGTCTTTGCAACTCGGTCATTAATGAAAGAAACTCATATTCTTCTTCCAGCGTAAGACCTGCATGATGAGCAACATCATAGCTGGTCAAATGCTCTTCATCTTTATGAAATGGTTTCGTTACTTTAAGTAGTTTATGCAATTCTTTGATAGCAGCGATTACTTTACTCATCAGCAATTTTTTTCCATGGCCGGTATTTGGCGGATAGCTAACAATTGCGCCGCTGTATAATTTATCAGGAACTTCGTTTATAATTTCCAGCACCCTGAAAATTTTTTTTCCGCGTGTTTTAATATCCATTTCCCCATTATCATATGTTTTAGAAATTTCAACAATTTCTACCAGCGTACCCATTTCATTTACTTTATTTTCAACTACAACAGGAATTCCGAAAAATTTTTTTTGTTCAAGACACTCTTTAATCAGCTGTTTGTATTTAGGCTCAAAAATATGCAGGTTTAAATCTTCTTCGGGGTAAACAACAACGGACAAAGGAAATATAGGAATGAAATTGGTCATAGCATTATTTTGTTACCATGCAAATTACAGTTAAAATTATTTTTACAAAAGTTGTTATAAAAGCTACAGCTTTGTTAAGTTGATTTTTTTATGAAAATGCACTCAATGATATAAATAAATCATCAATATTTAGTTACTTTAATTGATGTTGCAAAAGTCATTATAGTTATGAATTTTAATAATGCTCAAATAAAATTATTAAGCCAAGGAAACTTTCAATCGCTTGCGCGTTTTATTTCGCTGGTAGAAAATGAAGCGGATGGATATGAAGATTTTTTGAAAAAATTATCTTCTTCATCCAACACAAAAATTATTGGTGTCACGGGAGCTCCCGGTTCAGGTAAAAGTTCGTTAGTCGATGTTCTTATCGGACAGATGGTTAATGATGGAAAAAAAGTAGGCGTGCTTTGCGTGGATCCTTCTTCGCCATTTAACAGGGGAGCTTTGCTTGGAGACAGGATACGGATGAGTGAATGGTACAATCAACCAAATGTTTTTATACGATCGCTTGCAAGCAAAGGTTCATTGGGCGGGCTTCATCCTAAAATTATTGAGATTACTGATGTAATGAAAGCAGCAAGCTTTGATTATATAATTATAGAAACGGTTGGCGTTGGTCAAAGTGAAGTTGGTATTGCTGCGCTTGCTGATATTACTATTGTGATGTTGGTTCCTGAAGGCGGCGATATCATTCAAACAATGAAGGCCGGCCTTATGGAAATTGCGGATATTTTTGTAATCAATAAATGCGACAGGCCAGATGCGGATACTTATTATAACAACCTGAAACAAATGCTTGCCCCTGTTTTTCATCGTTCGCAAAAAAAGATTCCTGTTTTAAAAACGATTGCATCGCAAAAGAAAGGTGTTACAGAATTATATAAAATAATTTCAGGTTGGGAATTTGATGAACTTTCAACTCAAAAACTTAATCTTATAGCTGAAAAAGTCTGGTCAATTATTCAAAATAAAAAAATGAAAAAAATTGACAAGGAAAATCTGAAAGAAAATTTATTGAAAGAAGTATCCAAACCCGGTTTCAATATGTATCATTTTGCTGAAAGATATTTTTAGCAAAAGATTAAAAGTTGCAGCGATTTGCCTTCCACCATTTATAACCAATTACGCCAATAGCCGCATAGGGAACAAGCATTAAATAAATAATTCCTGAATTGAAGCCTTGCGCAGGTTTTGTACCCATTTGCATAACTGTTTTGGAACAAATAGAGCATTGAGCCCAACTGGTTTGAGCAAATAGAAATGAAAGAATAAAAACCGGCAGTAAAACAAAAATTATTTTTTTCATTGGTTCTGCAAAGTTAATCGAAAATAAAACGCAGCAATTAGAAAATTGCTGCGCATCAAAATATATTTTTTGTAATTAATTAACTTATCTGCTCAACCTGTTGCAACTTTTGTGTTTTCTTTCTTTCATCTTCATTCAAAATTACTTTACGCATGCGAATCGCCTTGGGTGTTACTTCTATGCATTCGTCCTGCTGAATATATTCCATGCATTCTTCAAGGCTCATTTGTGTTTTAGGCGCAATGCGTGAAGCATCATCACTACCGCTTGCACGATGGTTGGTTAATTTTTTTGGCTCTGTTGCATTCACTACCAAATCGCCTGGCTTAATATGTTCAGCAATAATTTGCCCGGTATAAACTTCTTCACCGGGGTCAACAAAAAATGTTCCGCGGTCCTGTAATTTATCTATTGAATATCCTGTAGTTTTTTCCTGGTTTTTTGAAATCAAAACACCATTACTTCTTCCGGGAATAAAACCCTTCCATGGTTTGTATTCAAGAAAGCGATGTGCCATTACAGCTTCTCCTGCGGTATTAGTAAGCATATTAGAACGCAGGCCAATTAAGCCTCTTGAAGGAATTTCAAATTCCAAATGCTGCATTTCTCCCTTGCTTTCCATAACAAGCATTTCGCCTTTGCGTTGCGTTACCAAATCAATTACGCGGCCACTATATTCTGCAGGAACATCCACAACAAGATTTTCGTAAGGCTCACACTTTTTCCCATCAATTATTTTTGTAATTACCTGTGGCTGGCCTACTGTAATTTCATACCCTTCGCGACGCATTGTTTCAACAAGAATAGAAAGATGCAAAATCCCACGTCCATAAACCATAAAGCTTTCAGCACTACCGGTTGGGGATACACGAAGAGCAAGATTTTTTTCCAGCTCTTTTTCGAGCCTGTCTTTCAAATGCCGGGATGTTACAAATTTTCCATCTCTTCCATAAAAAGGAGAATTATTAATGCTGAACTGCATGTTCATAGTAGGCTCATCTACACTTATTATAGCCAGCGCTTCAGGGTTTTCAAAATCAGCGAGTGTTTCACCGATATTAAAGCCTTCAATTCCTACCACCGCACAAATATCTCCTGCAGAAACTTCACTTACTTTCTTTTTACCAAGTCCTTCAAAAACATACAATTCCTTAACCCTGCTTTTTTGAACTGAGCCATCAATTTTCATTAATGATAATGGCTGATTTTCTTTTATAATACCTCTCGCAACTTTACCCACAGCAATTCTTCCTAAAAAAGAGGAATAATCAAGAGAAGTAATTTGCATTTGTAAATTTCCTTCGGGTGTTGAAGGTGGCGGAACTTTTTCCAGAATGATATCTAATAAAGGAAATATATTATCCGTAGGTTCAAGAGTTGTATTCATCCAGCCTTGCTTGCTTGAACCATAAATAGTAGGAAAATCAAGTTGTTCTTCTGTTGCATCCAGGTTAAAAAATAATTCAAACACGGCATCATGCACTTCATCAGGACGACAATTTGGCTTGTCAACTTTATTGATAACAACAATTGGATGCAATCCTAATTGTAATGCTTTTTGCAGCACAAAACGGGTTTGAGGCATTGGTCCTTCAAAAGCATCTACCAATAAAAGAACACCATCCGCCATTTTTAAAACGCGCTCAACTTCGCCTCCAAAATCACTGTGACCAGGTGTATCAATTACATTTATTTTTACATCCTTATAAGTAACAGAAACATTTTTACTAAAAATGGTAATACCGCGTTCTCTTTCAAGATCATTGCTATCCATTATTAATTCACCTGTTTCCTGGTTGTCCCTGAAAATATTTGTGCTGTGCAAAATTTTATCAACCAAGGTTGTTTTACCGTGGTCAACGTGTGCAATTATTGCGATGTTTCTGATATCCATAATTTTTTTTAATCCACAAGGCGATTAATGCCCATTTTTTTTAAGTGTGCAAAGGTACGTCAAAACAGCTTCTCCGCAACAATAAAACGGAAGGTTAACATTAATATTTTAATAACTTTATTAATATGCCAAAATTGCACCAACATTTTTTTTGGAAATTAATTTGCTGTACACATTCAAAAACAAATTGAAAAGAAAACTTCCTTCTCTTAAAGCCTGTATAATTTTGGATGTAATTGGTTGCTTAAGTTATATCGTGCTTCCTTTTGGTCCTGTATGGGCTGCGATATCAGGTATTATATTTTATTTTTTATTTGGAAGAAAATTTGGCTTGCTTGGTGGAATATTTTCTTTTATTGAAGAATTAATACCTGGCGTGGATTTTATTCCCACATTTACGATTGCATGGTTTGTCAGAAGACATGAAAT
>JBEPVC010000111.1:0-6938 GCA_041691235.1 Chitinophagaceae bacterium | reverse complement strand
ACTACAGAATTTTTTGATACAATATTAATAATATCGCCACCCATATTTTGTTTACGCATTATTTCAATGCCCGACTTTGAAACAAGAAATTGTCCCTTCACTAATATATCATAAAGCCTGTCCCACTCTTCAACAGAATGTTCAGCAATTGGTTTTGAAATGCTGATGCCGGCGTTGTTTACAATAATATCTATCCCGCCAAATGCAAGGGCGGCAGAAGCAAAAGCTTTTTCAACCGATTCATTTTTTGTTACGTCAAGCACCGCTGACGCTATTGCATCTTTCCCAAATTGTTTTTGAAATTCTTCAACTGCACTTTTTATTCTTTCTTCATTCACATCATTTATAATAACACAGGCTCCTTCCTCTGCAAATTTTTTTGCAATTGCTTTTCCGATGCCGCCCGCACATCCTGTGGTCAATGCAATGCGGCCGCTCAAAGATTTCGGCTTTGGCATGCGTTGCAACTTTGCTTCTTCAAGTAACCAATATTCAATGTCAAACGCCCCTTGTCTTGGTAATGATGCGTATTCCGAAATTGCCTCTGCACCTTTCATTACATTGATTGCATTTATATAAAATTCTGCAGCAATTCTTGCTGTTTGCTTATCTTTTGAAAAAGTAAACATACCGACACCAGGATATATAATTACAACAGGGTTCGAATCCCGCATGGGCGGACTATCCGCATGCCTGCAGGCTTCATAATAATTTTTATACATCTCCCTGTAGGCTTCAAACTGTACCGACAATTTTTCTTTAACGGATATAAAATTTTTGAAATCCTCACCAGTTGATATATTTAAAACAAGCGGTGAGATTTTTGTTCTTAAAAAATGATCAGGGCAACTGGTACCCATAAACGCTAATTTCCCGAGGTCATTTGAATTAATAAATTCCAAAATCTTTTCATCATCTGTAAAATGTCCAATCATTTTTGTTTGAGATGAACAAAAGCCTCTTAACAATGGGGCGATCGCAGCTGCCTTACTTAATCTTTCTTCTTTTGATAATGCATTAATTTTTTGACCGCCGAATACCGAACGTTTCTTTCCATAATTTTCTTCAAGAAATTCAGCACAGAGTTCAATTACTTCCAGCGTATTTACATAACATTCATAAGATGTATTCCCCCACGTAAACAAACCGTGCGAGCCCAGCATGATACCACGAATACCGGGATTTTTATCAAGGCATTCTTTCATCTTCAATCCCAAATCAAAGCCCGGCCGTTGCCATTCAAGCCAGCCGATAGTTCCTTTAAATAAATCTTCAGTTATTTTTTTTCCATCTTTTGCAGCGGCAATAGCTATAGCTGCATCGGGATGTAAATGATCTATGTGTTTAAGTGGCAAAAAACCATGCAACGGCGTATCAATAGATGGCGCTTTGGAATTTAAATCAAAAATGCAATGGTTAAATAAGGTTACCATTTCATCTTCATGCTCAACACCGCGATAAATATTTTTTAAATTTCGCAAGCGATCAACGTACAATCCGGCAAGCCCGTTTCTTTTCATAGTGCCCAAATCGCCGCCGCTTCCCTTAATCCACATTACTTCTGTTTCCTTTCCGGTTAATGGATCTTGCTCTATCGTTTTGCAGGAAGTATTGCCGCCTCCATAATTCGTTAATCTAAGATCAGCGCCTAACAAATTAGAACGATAAATTAATAATGCAACTTCATCGCCGACGAGTTCTTCTGCTTTCACATCATCCCATAAATAACTAACATGTTTGTATTTCCTAACCATAAATTTATTTAATTGAATTGCCGTAACCGACAATAACAACAGAAGCAATAATAGTTATAATACCAATGATGATTGTGGTTAAAGTTTTTTTACTCACTCCTTTCCATTCCTTTAATGCAAAACCCCACATGTTAGCTACTAAAATTATAAATGACATGTGTAAGATCCATGAGCTTGCTCCATTACCCAATTTGCTTTCACCCATTCCATAAAAGAAAAACTGCAGAAACCAAAGTGTGCCAGCCAGCGCGCAAAAAAGATAATTTCGCAAGAGTGGTTTTTTCTTGTCTGCATATTCGCCAAAAGTTTTGTTACGGAAATTTAAATACAGGCACCAAATTAAATTTGTTGTTAATCCTCCCCATAACAACACGATATAAACGACATTATTTCGATATAAAAAATTTATAGTAGCCAAAGGATGTGCTGCTTTCCAAAGATTGTTGGCTGCTTCCGACATTTGAGAGCCCGCTTCAATCCCGTAATTAAAACATGCACTTAAAATTCCTGAAATGATACATACAACTAGTCCTTTCAGCAAGTTGAATTCCTTTATGCTCTCTTTCTTTTTTTCTTCAGGCAATTCACGTTCTTTTAAAACGCCGGCCTTGCCGCAAATATAAATTCCAAGCAGGCAAAGTAATGCCCCGACTAAAACAATACGCCCCCAGGGATTAGTGAGCAGGTCATGAAAAGTTGTTTTACCAGGTTCGGGATGAAAGTTATAATAGATAGATGGAGCCAGGGCTCCGAATGCAGAAGTGAAACCGAGCAAAACCGAATTGCCAAGAGACATACCCAAATAGCGCATGCCCAATCCATACATCAATCCACCGATTCCCCAAAGCAATCCCCAGAAATAAGTCCACCAAAACGTGGAAGCACCTGCCTGGGAAATAATTGCTGTGAAATCTGGTACTGTAAGCCACGCAGCCAGTGGCGGAATTATCAGCCATGAGAAAAGGCCACCAACGATCCAAAAATTTTCCCAATGCCATTGCCTTACTTTATTATAAGGCACATAAAAACTTCCGGAGGCCGCCCCACCTATAAAATGAAAAATGATCCCGATTATAATTTGCATGTGCTGGTAAATTTAATGATATTTAAAATACACAGGTAATGATCGGTTGTTTTTCTTCCAGCAGGAATACATGCTGCAGTAACAGTTATAAGAGCCTAACGGAAAGGCACACGCTAAAAGCGTAAATATTTCGGAACTTGTAATAGACTCACCAAATTGAAGATTTTTATCAGGAAAAAAAATTAACCCATGATAAGTAGGAAAACCTGGAACTGTAATACATAAAAAACAGTTTGAAACCTCAGGACAGGTATTTTAAAATTTTCAAAATGCTAAAAGAATGCTAAAAATTATTTTCCGTTATGACCGTTCCTGCTGAAAATATAACTTTAAATATAAATGAAGCATCTCACCGTTATATCATTACTACTCTGCGTTTTACTCTCTATGCCGGCCCTGGCAATGTGTGAGAATGGCCCATGCTGCAAACCTGCATCTCATAAAATTAAAAATAATAAGAAGATCTGGCCTTCAGCTATACTAAGGCATCCTTTCTCTGACACTGCTATTTCCCAAAAAACCATAAAGGTTATCAATAAACCTGTGGTAGATTCATTTCCACCTGCGTATCCTATTAAGGCCTGGCATGAGGATGAATTTTTTCTTCACATTTAGAAATCCAACTTAACAAAATACAGTTTTGATTTTTTATTTTTTTACGGAATATATCGTTTAGTCCTGTACGTTAGCGTAAGTACGAGCAGCAATAATTTTTTGTTAGCTGAAAATAAATGAAACCTTATAAGGTGTACTCCATAAAAACCGGGTGATTGTTTTCATTTAAGCAGTACGGCCTTCGTTCAATAAATCCACATTTACGATACAGTAAAATTGCCTCTTTCATTTCAGCATTCGTATCAAGCAATATTTTTTTATAAGGAGAATCACCGCACCATTTAATAACAAATTCGCAAAGAAGTTTCCCGATGCCCATTCTTCTGTTACCCGGCCGGATATACATTCGTTTCATTTCGCAGCTGTTTTCTTTAAATTTCTTAATGCCAACACATCCCGCAACTGAATCGTCGTGCAATGCCAAAACAAATGTTCCAGAGGGCGGCTGGTATTGAACCGTGGGCAAATATTTTAAATCTTCAAAAAAGTTTTCTTTACCATCTACCAATCTCAAATCGTTGTACATATAGTGACCATATTCAATGAGTAATTTTTTTAATTCAGAAAGGAAATATGGATGATCTGCCAGCTCAAGCAATTTTATTTTACCAGGTACCATTATAACAAATTTATCACCTGTTAATTTATGCAAAAGATCGCTTACGCAGATCTGTCGAACTAACTAATAAAAAGTTATCAGATTCGTCAAAATTTTTTGATGTAATTTTCAGAATACCTCAAACAAAAAATATGAAGAACTTTTCTTTGATTGTAATTTATTGCTTTATCCTCTTTACTGCAATTGCGCAGGACAAACAAAAATCTATTTCAATTATTCCACAACCAGTTTCTGTCAAAAAAGGAGTTGGAAATTTTACATTAACGAAGGGAACGCAAATTGAAATTCCTTCGGCAAACCCGGAAGTAAAAAGAATCGCTGATTCATTGTCAAAAAAAATATTCGCTTCCACAGGATTTAAAGTAGCAGTTAAATCTTCCAACATGTTAATTGGCCCCAGAATTCAATTATCATTAATCAATAATGCAGCGATAGGAAAAGAAGGTTATTATATAAATGCTACTCCACAAACTATAAGTATATCTGCAAATGCGCCTGCAGGTTTATTTTATGGCGTACAAACTTTGTATCAATTATTGCCAAAGGAAATAGAATCAAAAACAGTTGTAAATAAAATAAGCTGGACAGTGCCTGTGTGTAGCATTACAGATTATCCAAGGTTTGAGTGGAGAGGTTTAATGTTTGATGTTGCCCGTCATTTTTTTACGAAAGATGAAGTGAAGCAATACATTGATGAAATGGTGAAATATAAATTCAATCTTTTGCATTTGCATCTTACTGACGATGAAGGATGGCGTATAGAAATAAAAGGATTGCCAAAGCTAACCGAAGTAGGTGCATGGAATGTAAAGAGAGTTGGCTACTTTGGAACATTTTCTGTTCCCGCTCCAAACGCGCCCCGGAATTTTGGCGGTTTTTATACGCAGGCAGATATTAAGGATTTGGTTCAATATGCTAAAAATAAGTTTGTAAATATTTTACCTGAAATTGATGTGCCGGGCCACAGCCTTGCAGCCATTGCTGCATATCCCGAATTATCCTGCTCAGCAGGAATAGAAAATCATGGTGTTGGTTCCGGCGAAGAAATAAAAGATTGGGACAAACATGTTGCTTTGGTTGATGATAATCTTTGCCCTTCCAACGAAAATGTTTACGTTTTTCTAGATAAAGTAATAACGCAGGTAGCAGAGCTTTTTCCTTTTGAATATATTCACATGGGCGGTGATGAATGCTTTAAAACCTTCTGGGAAAAAAGCGATGCAGTTAAAGCATTGATGCAAAAAGAAGGATTAAAAACAATGGAAGAAGTACAAAGTTATTTTGAAAAAAGAGTAGAGAAAATCGTATCGTCAAAAGGAAAAAAATTTATGGGATGGGATGAAATACTTGAAGGAGGAATAGCGCCCAGTGCAGCGGTAATGAGCTGGCGGGGCATAAAGGGAGGAATAGAAGCTGCGAACATGAAGCACTATGTGGTGATGAGCCCTACCACTTTTGCCTACATTGATTATATGCAGGGTGACGCTATTGTTGAACCGCATGTGTATGAAACTTTACGATTAAATAAAACTTATGAATTTGAACCCGTGCCCGATGGCGTAGATAGCAAATATATTAAAGGTGGCCAGGCCAATTTATGGACTGAACAAGTGTATACAATTCGCCATGCTGAATATATGACATGGCCAAGAGCCTTCGCAATTTCAGAAACACTTTGGTCACCAAAAGAAAAAAAAGATTTTGATGATTTTACACGAAGAGTGGAAAAGCAATTTGAAAGATTGGATGTGTCAGAAACAAAATATTCTCCAAGCATGTACGATCCGATTTTTGATGCCAGCATAGACTCAATCAACAATCAATTAAAAATAAATTTAAGCAGCGAGTTAAAAGGACTTAATATTTACTACACCTTTGACAATACTTTCCCTGATCGCTTTTCTCCAAAATATACCGGAACTTTAACGGTGCCACCAGAATCTGTAATGCTAAAAGTAATAACGTACCGTGGCAAAGAACCAATTGGCCGAATGATTTATATGCCAATAGATGAGTTGCAAAAAAGAGCAAAGGAAAAGAAGAATGAATAAGATATTACCGGAATTATTTTTTTTTAATAAACCAATAAATCTGCATTAATGAGCCAATACCAAACTAACGACTCCGTGCCGGAAAATAATTCAACCACGAACAACAAAGTTCTTGCTCTGTACCCGCGGCTTCATTCGCTGGATGCATTGCGTGGCTTTGATATGTTTTGGATAATGGGTGCAGAAGAATTTTTTCATACGCTTTACAAAGCTACTGGCTCATCAGTTTGGGGTGTATTGTCTGATCAGTTTACTCACCCCGCATGGAATGGTTTTCATTTTTATGATCTTATATTTCCTTTATTTCTTTTTATCGCTGGAGTGGCAACACCTTATTCAGTTGGCCGTGAATTAGAAAAAGGAAAAACTAAAAATGAAGTTTTACTTCGGGTAATAAAGCGCGGACTTATTTTAGTGCTTCTCGGTATAATTTATAACAACGGCCTTCAATTGCATCCTCTCTCTGAAATTCGCTTTGGCAGCGTGTTAGGAAGAATTGGTTTGGCATACATGTTTGCGAACATCATTTATATTTATTCAAAAGAAACAACACAAATCATTTGGTTCTTTTGTATAATTATCGGCTATTGGTTATTATTAAAGTTTACTTCAGCGCCCGGTTTTCTGCACGGAGATTTAACTATGGAAGGAAATTTTGCTTCCTATATTGACAGAAGTATTATGCCTGGTAAATTGTATTTGGGCATTCATGACCCTGAAGGTTTTGTTTCTACTATTCCGGCAATAGCCACAGGCTTATTAGGAATTTTAGCAGGTGGATTTATTAAGAACAAAAACGCTACCGGGCAGAGAAA
>JBEPVC010000110.1:0-7036 GCA_041691235.1 Chitinophagaceae bacterium | reverse complement strand
AGTTTAATATCTTCTCCAATCATTTTTATATATCCGCTTCGCCCAACCTGTTGCAATGAGAGCCAAACTTTTAACGCTCTGAAGCCTCTTGAATTCTGAAAACCATACTCATAATAATTTTGAGTTTTTATTTCGTCATCATTTTGGGTAAAATTATAGTAAACCGGATGTGAGCTATAGGTTTCAATTAAATGATTTGGGTTTTTTACCAGCGTGCAACCAGCTTCCAGTGGGCTATATAGCCATTTGTGCGGATCAAGTGCAATAGAATCTGCTTCGTCTACGCCTTTAAAAAGTATTTTCAGTTCCGGTATTACTGCTGCAGGTATTCCGTATGCTCCATCAATGTGAAACCATATATCATAACGGTTACAAATAGACGCAATACCGGCCAGGTCATCAACAACACCCGTACTGACATCACCGGCGGTACCGATGACCATTATTGGCTTGCAGCCGTTTTCAAGGTCCTGCTTTATCGTTTGTTCTAAAATTTCATTGTTCATTTTATTGGCTGCGTCAGTCTCAATCCAACGGATTGATTTTGTGCCCATGCCAAATGCAACCACAGCTTTTTCAATCCAGGTATGGGTTGTTTTAGAACAATAAAGAACCAGCTTTTGTTCCGAATTTGTAATACCATCTTCTTTTATATTTTTCGGTGCCTTTGCAGTTCGCGCCGCTAAAAAGGCCGTGAAGTTTGCCATGTTGCCGCCGCTAACTAATATGCCCCCATAATCGGGAGAAACTCCAATAAATTCTGCAAGCCATTTCACAGTCTGCTTTTCAATTTCAGTTGCGATAGGGCTTAATATTTGCGCGCCAACATTTGGATTGACCGCAGCAGCTAATAAATCCGCGAGAGCGCCAATGGGCGCCGGCGAGGATGTTATATAACCTAAGAATTTTGGATGGCCATTTAAAAGAGAGTGATGTAATAATAAATCAGAGGCCTTTGAAATTAATTTTTTTGCACCGATACCATATTCCGGCAGGGGAGAAGCACCGATAATTTGTTGCAGTTCCTTTGGAGATTCGCCAGTGGTTACATTTTTTTTGTCTATGGTCTCAATAAACTCTGCAATGGTATCAATCAACCTGTAACCGATTTTTTTAAAATCTTTTTCACTGATTTCAATTGGAGTGCTGCGACTATCCGGCATGGTTAAAATTTTTATTAAAGTTATAACATCAATTGTTTATGAAGTTTGTTTTTATAATAAAAATTAAATTGAAGTATGGATTACAGAAGTCATCGATTAACCGTGGCTGTTATGATTGTCCACAGGCTGGATTTCTCCTGGAGTGAATTTGGCTAAACATTTATAGGAATAATCTAAATCCAAATACCTGAAGCTCTCCCTGCATAAAATCCAAATCTTCTGATCTTTTAAAGCCCATGTGTTCATACATCTTCCAGGCAGTTTGCATTGGTTTTGTGGTATGAATAATTACCTGGCTAAGCTTTTTTTGTTTTGTTTTTATAATACATTCATTTGTAAGAAGCTTACCAATACCGTGTCCTCTTGCCTCTTTATCGACAGCTAATAATCTGAAGCCGGCTGCATTCTTTTCTTTAGTGGCTATTCCGCCCGAACCACAATATTTCATATCCCCAAAATAAACAACAGCGCCAACTATTTTATCTTTCGAAGAAACTGCAACCAGCAATTCCGTCTCAGGCTTATCTGTAAAAACGCCCACATTAGCAAGCGTTTCATAATATGCCGGCTGCTCATCTTCTTTTGGAAATCCTTCTAACCGGGAGTAAACGCGAACCATTAACTTTCCAATTTCGGAATATTCGAATGATTTTGCATTTCTTACCGTGTATGCCTGGTTGTCCATACATTTATTTTTTAAAATAAAACCAGGTGGTCTTCCGGCTTAATTGCGCATAACCTTTACAGTTATGCCGGTTAGCTACCTAAAAGAATAGTCAACTACTTTTAATGTTTCCACTTTACTGCAGGTGTCAATATACCACGAATTTCCAACATTTTCGATTGCATAGTTAAAACCTACCGCCAGGTCTGATCCATCATCGTTGGGAACTTTCTTTTCGATAACCAATTGATGTGTAGAATCAGGAATGTCTTTTATTTTTATGGTAGTCAGCGTTGAATCGAAAAGCGTTTTTGTGTGAGTTCTTATAAATACAGAAAAAGTAATGTTGTGATTATCTTTTGAAAGATCTGCTTCAGTATGCAAAATAAATTTGATAGTTCTTGGAGGAAAAGGATTTACCGGGGATGGATCCTTTTTGCAGGAACTTTCCGTTAAAATAACGAGGGCTAAAATTGCCAGTGTTGAGTATATCTTCATTTTTTATTTTTTTTAATGTCACCTGTTAAACGTCAATTGATCGATAAAGGTTGCTGATAGATTTTTTTAAATTTTATTTTGTATAATTCTAATTTTTAATTCAGTTCAATACTTAAATGATTCTTTTACTTTAGCGAGAAATTGATCTTTTTTTCTTCGGCTTACGTCGATATCCATTCCGTTACTCATAACAACGACTCCGCCTTCGCCACGTATATATTCCTTGGCATGAAGAAGATTGATGAGAAAAGATTTATGTATGCGAAAGAATATAGTTCCTTCTAACAATCTCTCATAATCAAAAAGTGGTTTTGAGATCATAATTTTTTTGTTATTAACCAAATGAAAAATGGTGTAGTTGCGCTGCGCTTCACAAAAAACAATTTCCTCTAATTTTAAAATAGTGAATCCTTTTAATGTTGGCAGGCACAGTCTTGTGTCTGGTGAAGGAAGAGTTGTATTTATGTTATCAGAAAAAATTTGGGGGTTATCAGTTAGCATACTTTTATGATTTTATTGGTTTAAACTGCTTCATTATAGTGTACGGTTGTTAATAAAAATAAATTTTAAAAATGCTCATCGAAAAGTGCAGCTATCCAGGATATATCAATCAAACACTTTATTGAACGCTGCACATTTTCGAACGAGCTGATTTGAGCAAAACGTTTTTCTTAGGATAAAGAATTGCTGGTTATGGGATCAATAATCACTTTAACTTCGGAGACTATGTTTATAGGAAAGTTGCCAAGCCTGGCATGCTCCCTCACCACATCTTCACTCTCCGCAATATGAATGCAATAAATTTTATCGTCGGTTACAAATGATTGTATCCAGTGATAAGGTTGATTTAACTGGCTCACCACCTCGCATGATAACTGGGAAATAGATTGCAATTCTTCCGGGGAAAGATTTCCCGCTCCCGGCAAATTTCTTTCAACAACAAATTTTTTCATGGTAATAATTTTATGATAAATAATGAATACAAAATTGTAAACATATTTTCCATTTGTTGTAAGAGAGATTCCCCATTTAATAACTAAAACTCCCTATTTTATTTATTTCCATGCGTACTTCTTCTGTTACGGCTTTTGAGCGGGAGTTAACATCAAGTTTGAAAAGTATTGATGATATATGATGATCAAAAGTTTTGGAGGATATAAAAAAGTTGAGACGCGATTTCTTTTTCTGTTTCTACACTTTTTAGTTGTGTTTGCAGAAAGTCCAGTAATTCCTCTCTTTCGATAAGTTCCATTTTTACTATTTATAAAATGAGTACCCAATTAAGATAAAATAGGGTAAAGTACTTAAATCGGAAAAAAGAATAGATGGTTGCTTTGCACTTCAAATCTATTTATAAAATTTAAAGTTATTAATTATGAAAATTAATTTTATGCTGCTAACGTTGGCAGCATCAAGCATTGTTTCCTTTCATTCTTCTGCGCAGACAAATTCAGGTTCACCAGCAAATGCTGAAGCCGGCAAACACCTTTATATAGATGTTCATCATCTTGAACCGGGTAAAGTAAAGTATGAAGACGTAGCGAAAGCACACGCAAAAGATCTCGCCGTTGAAAAAAAATACGGCGTGGATTTTATAAAATATTGGGTTGATGAAGACAAAGGCCTGATCTATTGTCTTTCGTCTGCTCCTGATTCTGCGTCAATAATTAAAACGCACAGTGAAGCTCATGGTTTATTGCCTTCGGAAATTTACGAGGTAACTGAAGGGCAACAATCATTGGCGAAAGGTCAAAATAATTTCTTTCTTGACATACATGAATTAGGTGCAGGAAATGTTACCGCTGCAGCTGTAGCAGAAGCACACAAGAAAGATTTAGCGGTTGAAAGCAAGTATGGCGTAAACTTTATCAACTACTGGGTAGACGAAAAAGCAGGAGTTGTTATGTGCCTCTCCCAGGCAAAAGATTCTAACGCTATAATTCAAACACACAAAGAAGCGCATGGATTATTGCCTGTAGAAGTACTGAAAGTTAAACAGGGAAATTAAGCTGTATCATTTAATATGCCGGGTAACAGGAGTATGAATTTTTTAAAAATGAAATCATGTTTACTGGTACAATTAATTATGCCCACAGAACCAGCTTAATTGAATTGACGTACAGCTTGTGCGATCAATTTAGTTGAGCTGGTTTTTTTACTTAAGACAAACCGATCATTGCATTCGGAAAATCAGTTTTTAATAAAATAATAAATAAACATTTTGAAAATTACCAATCAATAAATATGAAAAAGAAAACACTTTTGATAGATATGGATCATGTAATTGCTGACATATCTTCCCAATACATTAAGTACTATAAAGAATTGACAGGAATTGAAATGAAGGCAAGCGACTTAATGGGCAAGCCTGAAGATGAAGCTTTCCCTACGCCGCGATTGATTAAAAGATTTCTTAACACTCCTGGTTTTTTTCGCACGGCCGTTGTTATACAGAATAGTCAACAGGTAGTGGAAGAGCTAAATGATTTGTTTGAATTGTACATCGTTTCTGCGGCAATGGAATTTCCACAATCGCTAATAGAAAAATATGAATGGCTGAATGAATATTTCCCGTTTATAAATTGGTCGCAAATAATTTTTTGCGGGTCAAAGAAACACATCTCAGGTGATTACATGATTGATGATCACATAAAAAATCTGAATAACTTTAAAGGAGAAAAAATACTTTTTACTGCACCACACAATATAAATATTAATGTGCAAGGATATACACGGGCAAACGGTTGGCTGGAAGTAAGACAATTACTAATTGCACAAAATGCATTGGTACTTTAATTCAATATAGTTTTTAATTTAATTCCGCGTATAAGCTATTTATCTTTTTCTCGGATCGATATTTAAATAATGCTTTTTTAAATTTCTTTGACGCAGTTTTCGCATATGGGTCTAATTGCCAACATATTTTTTATTCTCTGAATATTCACAACTCATTTTAATTTTTAATTTTTTAATCCTGGTAAAAGATCAATGGATTAAGGACATTTATCGTTTTCTTTTTTCTCAATATCTTTATCAAAGTGGTATCCCATTTCTTTGAACGTATCTTTGAATGCTTCTTTTAGCGCCAATGAAAACAGGGAGCTATGTTTCTTATTTCTTTTAAAAAGGCGCAGCTTTAATAATAATTTTCTCATATAAAATCATGCTGAATACTGCGGCTGCACTTATTTTCCTCTAAATATTGTTTAGTAGTTTTAACCGATGCATAGAAGTAACTCAGCGCTGCCAGGAAACTTTTTTGCACTTCATCAGCGTTAACAAATTGACCGTTTATTTCAAGATTCTTTGTAGCGCATGCATCTTCTATAATTGTGCAATTGAAATTAAAATCTTTCGCTTGTCTTATTGTTGAATCAACACACATGTGCGTCATCATTCCGCAAATAACTAGGTCTGTTATATTCAAAGATTTTAAATAATCAAGAAGTTCAGTCTCTCTAAAACTGTTTGGATAATGCTTTACAATTACTTTTTCGTCGTCAAGAGGCTTAACATTTATATGAATCTCTGCACCGTTTGTATTGGGTAAGCAAAAAGTTGCATTGGCCCTTGTCGATATGTGTTGTATAAAAATTACAGTCAAGCCATCCATTCTAAACTCCTCTAAAATTTTTCGGGCATTTCTACTGGCTTCTTCCGAACCTTCAAGTTGTATTTTTCCATTTTCAAAATAATCATTTTGAATGTCAATGACTATAAGTGCCTTATTCATTTTTTTCTTTATTTTTTATTATTCTGCTTGTTATTTTGTTCGTTTAATAATAAACCCGTTATCTACTTTTTGAAAACCTACTTTTGGATAATAATCCATGGCAACCGGAGCAGATAATAAAAGCAGCATTGTTTCATCGCCAATTTTTTCTTTTGTCAATTCAATCATTCTTCTTCCGATGCCTCCTTTTTTATATTCTTCTCTGACAGCCAGGTCAGATAAGTAACAACAATAACAGAAGTCAGTGAGTGAACGGGCTATTCCTACGAGCGTATCTTTATCCCATGCCGTTACAACTAAGTTTGAATTTGCATACATGTTTGAAATGCGTTCATAATCTACTGTTGGCCTGTTTAAGCCTGAGTTGTCATATAAATTAACAATCGTTTCTAAATCGGGTATTTTGTTTAATTCAGATGATATTTCCATTTTTTTTATTTTTGCCTGTGCAATAGATCCACTAAAATAAATTAGTAAGTATGCAATGTTTGGGGAAACGAATCCTGGCTGATTTTGGTTGCTTGTTCTTTATTTTGGAGAAATAATATTTTCTGTATTTGCTTCCTTGCCTTTGCCAAATTCAATTTCGATGTATCAATAGAAATTCCAACATGCTCTGCTATTTCCCCATGAGTAAATCCATCAATTACAAAAAGATTGAAAATAATTCTACAACCAGGTGTTACTTGTTGTACTGATCTTACAATGTCTTCATAAGAAATTTTATTAATTATTGCATCTTCACTTTCGGCTGGCAAATGAATAGGTTCATTGTCCTGGTCTTTGAAAAAATCGTGTTTATGTTTTTTACGAAAACAATCAATAGCCGTATATATCATTGTCTTCCGCAGCCAGTTTTTAAACCAGTTTCCAACGTCGGTATATGCCGGTTTACAGCGGTGGATTTCTTTGAAAACTTTCAGAAAGCCATCATTTAATATCTCAATCGCATCAGCATAGCTATTTGTATAGCGGCTA
>JBEPVC010000109.1:0-7037 GCA_041691235.1 Chitinophagaceae bacterium | reverse complement strand
AGCTGCATTATTATCGGGCTCTATGCTTACAATGAATTATCGTTTGATAAGTTCAACAACAATCATAGCCAAATATACCGTATCAATAAAGTAACAAATGAAAAAGGAAAGCAGGCGCAACAGGATGGAATAACTCCGGGTCAGCTTGGCCCTGCAACTGTAAAAGAAATCCCGGAAGTTATAACAGCAGTACGTTTCAGGCCCTGGTTTAACGAAATGCTGGTGAGCTATGATACTGTACATATAAAGCTGGATGATGTCGCTTACGCCGATGCCTCCTTCCTTAACATGTTTAGTTTTCCTTTAATAAAAGGTGATAAAAAAACCGCACTCGCAGAACCTTTTACCGCTGTAATTACAGAATCAACAGCTAAGAAATATTTTGGCAATAAAGATCCAATAGGCAAAACAATTGTTACCCTTAATGATATTCCGGTGAAGATTACAGGGGTTGCAAAAGATGTTCCTGCAAATTCTTCATTGCAATTTACCATGCTGATTTCCTTTGCAACGGTTGAAGCCCCTGCAAATGCCAATTACTTTTCATGGATGAACACGTGGACAACCAATGTGAATTACACATTCGTGCAAATAAATCCAAACAGCAATGCAAAAAAAGTAAGTGATAAGATTTCAGCTCTATTGCATGCGCATTTTCCGGAGAAGGAATTTCAATACCGAACCTACCTGCAACCGTTAGACGATATACATCTTAAATCATCAGGAATACTTTATGCAGAGCAATTTCATACCAATAGCAGCAAGATTATTTATACATTATTAATCATTGCTGCTTTTATTTTATTGATTGCGTGTTTCAATTTTATAAACCTTACCACAGCAGGCGCTTTAGGCAGAGCTAAGGAAACCGGCGTTCAAAAAGTAATCGGAGCCAGGCAGTCCCAGCTTGTAAAAAAGTTTTTTAGTGAATCATTTTTGCTATGCGCAATTTCATTAATTGTTGGATTGATAATAGTAAGTTTTCTCTTGCCTTTATTTAATGCATTAGCAAACACCAACATACATATTGATCTGTTATTTCAATGGAAGCTTGCAGGCGCTTTACTTACTCTTTTATTATTGTTGAGCGTTTGCGCCGGGTTGTATCCCGCAATATTCCTTGCAAGATTTAAATCACTGGATGTTTTTAGAAATGTTATTAAAGCAGGGAAAGATAATTGGTTAAGAAAGACATTGGTTACAACTCAATTTGCATTGTCAATCTTTTTAATAATTGCAACGATTATTGTGAATAATCAAATGCATTATCTCGGAACAAAAGATCTTGGCTTTGATAAAGACCAGGTGGTTGTATTGCAGCTTGCCAATACAGGTCTTGATGTTGATAACAAGAGTAAAGGATTTATAACTGCGCTTAAACAAAATCCATCAGTTATTTCAGTTTCTGCAAGCAATCGTGTGCCGGGGCAAGGTTTTAATGGTTATGGAATAATTCCCGAAGGGCATACGCTGAACGAACATTTGCTATGCAGCGTTTTTGAATCTGATGCGGACTTTGCTTCTACTTATAATATTCAATTAACGCAAGGCCGTTATTTTTCTTCCCAAATGCCAACAGATACAACTAACGGTATTGTCATAAACGAAGCAATGGCAAATATGCTTGGATGGAAAAATGCAGTGGGAAAACAATTTGAAATATATGAAGCAGTAAAAGGAAAAGTTATTGGCGTAATGAAAGATTTTAATTTTGCGTCATTAAGAGAAAAGGTGCAGCCGCTCGCTGTAATGCTTACCAATAATCCTTTGTATTTATCTATAAAATTAAAAGCCGGAAGCATTCCATCTTCTCTTGATTACATACAAAAACAATCGAAGCAATTTAACAGCGTCTATCCTTTTGATTACTTTTTTTTAGATGAGCAGCTAAATCATTTTTATCAAACCGATGTACGTATGCTGCATGTGCTGAATATTTTTGCAGGCCTTGCTATATTTATTGCGTGCATTGGATTATTCGGCTTAAGCATTTATACTGCAAAACAGCGAACCAAAGAAATTGGAATCCGGAAAGTTTTGGGTGCATCTGTTTCGCAGGTTACATTTTTACTATCAAAAGATTTTGTTGCGCTGGTTGTTATTGCCATTTTGATTGCTTCGCCTGTTGCATGGTGGGCCGCTAATACATGGCTGCAGGATTTTGCATATCGCATTAATATAAGTGGCTGGTTCTTTATAATTGCCGGATTGTCTGCTATATTAATTGCTTTACTAACGGTAAGTTTCCAGGCAATAAAAGCGGCAATTGCAAACCCGGTGAAGAGTTTGAGAACGGAATAAACAAATTAAAAATAAATTCATAACGACTATCATTAAACGAAAATAGGTATCTATGTTTAAAAATTATTTTAAAACCGCATGGCGTAACATAAAAAAGAGCAAAGCTTTTTTTGCGCTCAATTTTATCGGGTTATATATAAGTGTTGTTGCTTGTTTGTTGATTGGATTGATAATACTGTATGAAACAAGTTTTGATAAGTCCACGAACAAAGACATCAGCATTTATAGAATAGTAAAAAGTTCTTCTTCATCAAACGGAAAAACATACAGCCCTGTAACGCAATATCCGCTTGCCACTGCAATGCGTGCTGCTATGCCGGATGAAAAATTAATTGCACAAATTCATTTTCAGAAAGAAGATGTTATTTCTTTTGACAATAAAAAGTTCAAAGAACAAAATATAGTTTTTGCGGATTCTGTTTTTCCAAAACTTTTTCCCTTAACAGTAAAACAGGGAAGCATAAATAATGTTTTAGCACAACCCGGCTTTGCAATTCTTACCGAGCAAACTGCACATAAATTTTTTGGTAATTCAAATTCCATTGGCAAGCGCATAAAAATTGGAAATCTTGTTGATCTTGAAGTGGCTGCTGTTATTGCGGATGCACCCGGCAACACGCATCTGACATATAATATGTTGATTTCTTATGCTTCACTAAGGCCTGAGTTTATTGGCGGATTTCCGCTTGACCAATGGGGATTAAATGCTGGAGGATTTACTTATGTAGCATTGTCAAATCAAAATAAATTACAACATGTACAAACGGCACTTGCATCCATTGCAAATGAGCATCTGAATAATAAAAAAGATGGAACTACAACAATGTATAGGCTTCAGCCTTTGCCTGATATTCATTACAACCAGTTATATGCTGCCAGCAATCCTTCGTACACAATAAACTATAGTTATCTCTATTTAATTGGCGCAATTGGTTTGTTTTTAATTTTAGCTGCCTGTATTAATTATACTAACCTTTCTACTGCACTTGCTATAAAAAAATCAAAAGAAGTTGGTGTAAGAAAAACAATGGGCGCTACTCGTGTACATCTTATCAAACAATTTTTATCAGAAACTTTTTTGCTTACAGCATTTGTGTTTGTTGCTGCAGCTTTATCGGTGCGGTTGTTTCTTCCGCCGCTAAACAATTTTTTAGAAAAAAATATTTCGCTTAACTGGTTGCACATAAACAGTGCGCTTCTTTTAGTTGGTTTATGGATTTCCGTTTCATTGCTTTCAGGTTTATACCCTGCATTTGTTTTATCAGGGTTTAATCCAATCGCCGCTTTAAAAAATAAAATAGTAACGCCAAAAGCTTCAGTAATTACTTTAAGAAGAGGATTGGTTGTTTTTCAATTTTTAACAGCACAGATATTAATCATCGGTGCAATAGTTGTGGCAAAGCAAATGAATTTTATACAGTCGCAATCTTTGGGCTTTAATAAAAATAATGTTGTTGATATTGGCATTCCGGAAAATAAACCAGAACAGTTAAAATTGTTGCATGATAAATTATCCGCAATACCCGGCATCAGCAGTGTAAGTTTTTCGTTAGGTGCGCCGGTAACTGATAATAACGCATTCACAAGCTTTAACCGCAAAGAAAAATACGCAACAGAAAAAATTGATGTCGAAATAAAAGCTGCCGATAAAAATTACCTAAAAACTTATGGCCTTAATCTTATTGCAGGAAGATGGTTTGATGATAACGACGAAAGAAACGTTGGCAATTCTATTCCTGATTCTTTAAAACGCTATGCATTTGTGCTGAACGAAACGGCTGTGAAATCGCTTGGATTTGTTTCTGCCCGAGATGCAATAGGCAAGTATGTAACTTTTGGTTTCAATGATATTTCAGCACCTGTTGTTGGTGTTGTAAAAAATTATAACACTGCTTCTTTGCATGATGCGGTAAAGCCAGTGATGATGGTTGAGTTTCCTTTCTTTTATTATGATGCAGGAATAAAATTTACCAATGGTTATTCAACTTCAACCTTATCTGCTATTGAAAAAGCATGGACATCAGTATATCCGCAGCAATTATTTGAGAGTAATTTTCTCGATGAACATATTGCCTCTTTATATAAAAATGAAAAACGGACACAACAATTGTTTTACCTGTTCGCATTTCTTTCCATCATCATAAATGTACTTGGACTTGTTGGCTTGCTTTCATTCATGATTGAACAAAAAACAAAGGAAATTGGTATACGAAAAGTATTAGGTGCATCTGTAAAAGACATATCATTTATATTATCAAAAGATTTTTTAAGAATGATAATTGTTGCCTTTTTTATAGCAGCACCTGTTGCATGGATCTTAATGAATAAATGGCTGCAAGATTTTGCATATCGTACACAAATTAGCTGGTGGGTTTTTGCAGTGGCTGTTATAATTGCACTTATTGTAACGTGCATCGCCGTTGGGTTTCAAACAATAAAAGCAGCGATTGCTAACCCGGTAAAGAGTTTGAGAAGCGAATGAGTTATTTATAAGAATAAACAATAAATGTATTACTAACATGTACGCCTAAATGAATTTGTATGTTTAAAAATTATTTCAAAATTGCCTGGCGAAATCTTGTAAAGAATAAGATTTCTTCTTTCATCAACATTGGCGGGCTCGCCGTTGGAATGGCGGTAGCTATGCTTATCGGGCTTTGGATGTATGATGAACTATCTTTTAATAAAGAGTTTAAAAATTACGATCGCATTGCGCAGGTATTGCAGAATAATACGATGAATGAAGAAATTGGAACGGGTATAAATGTTCCTTTTCCTATGGGCGAAGAGCTTCGCAAAAGTTTTGGAAGTGATTTTAAATCTGTTACCATGGCTTCGTGGAATGAAAATCATATACTGGCGTTTGGTGAAAAGAAGCTTACAACGAGCGGTACTTTTTTTGAGCCGCAGGCTATAGACATGCTATCAGTTAAATTGCTTAAGGGCACAAAGAATGATTTGAATGATCCTTCTTCCATTATGCTTTCTGCGTCTTCTGCAAAAACTTATTTTGGAAATGATGATCCTATGGGCAAGGCTATGAAGATTGATAATAATGTGGATGTAAAAGTTACAGGAGTTTATGAAGACCTTCCTTACAATTCTACTTTTACTGATGTAAATTTTATTGCGCCGTGGAATTTATTCGCAAATCTTCAGGGATTTAAAAATGCAACTGATCCATGGCGATGCAATTGCTATTTCAACTATGTACAACTTGCCGATAATGCTGATATAAATAAAGTATCAGCAAAGATTAAAGATATTAAACTGAGCAAAGTAGATAAAAGCGAATTGAAACAGAAGCCAAAGGTTTTTTTGTACCCGATGAGCAAATGGCATTTGTATTCAGAATTTAAAAATGGAGTAAACGTAGGTGGCCGTATTCAATATGTGTGGTTGTTTGGCATCATCGGTGTATTTGTATTGCTGCTGGCTTGCATCAATTTTATGAACCTGAGCACGGCACGTTCAGAAAAGCGCGCAAAAGAAGTGGGCATACGTAAATCTGTTGGTTCATTGCGCCTGCAATTGATATTTCAGTTCTTTTGCGAATCATTGCTCGTAGCTGTTTTTGCTTTTATTCTATCATTATTATTGGTACAACTTATACTTCCTTTCTTTAATGAAGTAGCAGGTAAAAAAATATCGATCTTATGGAATAATCCATTATTCTGGCTGATGGGAATTGGTTTTAGTTTTGTTACCGGTTTGATTGCCGGAAGTTATCCGGCTTTGTATTTATCATCTTTCAATCCTGTGAAAGTATTGAAGGGCACATTCAGGGCAGGCCGGTTTGCAGCGATTCCACGCAAGGTTTTGGTTGTGCTTCAGTTTACAGTTTCCGTTGTTTTAATCATAGGAACGATTATCGTTTTCCGCGAGATTCAATTTGCAAAAAATCGCCCTATCGGTTACAGCCGCAACGGCCTGGTTACTTTGCCGATGATGACAAGCGACGTTCATAACCATTTTGATGTTGTGAAGAATGAATTGATAAACAGCGGAGCAATTGCATCTCTTGCAGAAGCGGGAAGCCCGACAACAGCGATCTATTCAACTAATGCAGGTTTCGACTGGAAGGGAAAAGACCCAACCCAGGCAGTTGAGTTTCCAAACATTGATGTTTCTTATGATTATGGTAAAACAGTTGGCTGGCAGGTTATAGACGGTCGCGATTTTTCAAGAGAATTTGTTTCTGATACAACCAGTTTTATATTAAATGAAAGTGCTGCAAAATTTATTGGTATAAAAAACCCGGTTGGTGAAATATTGAAATGGGATGGAGTTCCTTTTAAAATTATCGGTGTTGTAAAAGATATGGTTGTTGAATCTCCTTATTCATCAATCAGGCCAACGCTATATCACATGTCAGTATATCCAGGCAATGTAATGATCGCAAAAATAAATCCTGCATCAAGCACCGCCGAAGCATTGAATAAAATTAAAGCTGTTTTCAAAAAATATAATCCTGCACAGCCATTCGATTACCAGTTTGTTGATGAAGATTATGCAAAGAAATTTGGCAATGAAGAACGCATTGCAACTTTATCAAGCTTCTTTGCTATTCTTGCAATTTTCATATCATGTCTTGGTTTATTTGGTATGGCATCGTTCATGGCTGAACAACGTATAAAAGAAATTGGTGTAAGAAAGGTATTGGGTGCAAGTGTCTTCAATTTATGGAGATTGTTATCAAAAGATTTTTTGATTTTGGTAATTATTTCATTGCTCAT
>JBEPVC010000108.1:0-7114 GCA_041691235.1 Chitinophagaceae bacterium | reverse complement strand
CTTATGATGTGGTATTTTTTAATGAGCGACTCCTTCACCTTCGGAGCTTTTTTAATTTCGTATGGTTCCATTAGGTTTAGTCTTAATAATTGGGTAGATCATAATTATGTTTTCAATAAATTTCCATTTACAGAAGCAAATTTGCCGCTGGCGTTTGTGAGTTTAATGACATTCATTCTTATCATGAGTTCGGTTACTATGGTACTGGCAGTTCATGAAGGCCATAAAATGAATCAGCAAAAGGTAGAAAAATGGTTGTTCCTTACTATCCTCGGCGGGCTTGCTTTTTTGGGTTGCCAGGCATGGGAGTGGACACATCTAATCACACATGAACACCCGGTATTAGTTGACGGGGTATTGCAACATTGGGGTACTACAGTTAGCCGTAATCCATGGGGGCCTGAAGTATTATATAGTGGACAAATGGTGGCAACACCCGGCCCTGTTGCATTTGGTGGCTACTTCTTCGGAATTACAGGCTTTCACGGATTCCATGTATTTTCAGGTGTTGTTATTAATACAATAATGTTAATTAAAACAAAGCGTGGCGATTTTCAATTGCGTGGCCATTATGAAATGATTGAAAAGGCCGGCCTTTACTGGCACTTTGTAGATTTGGTATGGGTGTTTGTATTTCTTTGTTTTTATCTTATTTAATTTTTTTAGAAATTTATCTCATTGTTATTTTAAACTGTAAAGAAATTTATGTCTGCAGAAACATCAACACACGCAATATCGCACGAAGCAGATGCTGCACAGGTTAAAAGAATCTGGAAAGCATTTTGGATATTATTAGTGCTTACAATTGTTGAGCTTGCTTTGGGATTAACGGTTTATAAAATAGATTTGGGCTCAGATCCCAATGAATCACTTGTGCTGGCAATTAAGGGAGTAATATGCATTCTTACTTTGGCAAAGGCTTTTTATATTATTTCAATTTTCATGCATCTTGGAGATGAAATAAGAAACATGATAATGACTATTGCAGTACCTGCTTGTTTGTTTATCTGGTTTATTATCGCATTTATTTATGACGGAAACTCCTTTAGGAATTTAAGAAATACTGACGCTGGCAGCCGGCCTTATATCGAGCAAAAAGAATATCACCATATACCTGCACCCGAGCCAGCAGAAAAGAGTGACAAAAAATTAGATTAATAGTAATTGAGAATTTTTAGGTTTAACTATTTAATATTAGCCGTTGCAAACCGCAATGGCTAATTTTGTTTTAGAAAGAGATTAGATGAGTAAGAAATCAATAATTGCATTATTACTGGCAGTTTTATTACCATTGTCAGGTTATTTGCTGGTAAGTTATTATAGCAGCCGCGATGTTCAAATGCCACACAGATTTTTTTATGATAGCGTAGACGTTGTTGAAAAAAATGGAAAGACAACCTATGATACAGCCTGGCATAGCGTAAGCAACATGCATTTTACAAACCAGTTTGGCAACAATGTTTCGTTTGCAGATTTGAAAGGAAAAATTATTGTCCTGGATTTCTTTTTCACACGCTGTCCAACTATTTGCCCTAAGCTTGCAAAAGCAATGAAGCGCTTGCAGAATTCCTTTCCCAATAATGATTCTATTGTGCAATTTGTTTCTATCACTGTAGATCCCAAACATGATTCTGTTCAACAACTTAGAAAATGGGCAGAAAGATTTGATGTTAATCCTGATAGCTGGTGGCTGCTAACAGGTAACAGGGATAGTATTTACCAACTGGCATTAAAAGAAATCAAAGCAAGTGTTGCAGATGTAAATATTGATACCGCTTTCCTTCATACAGAAAACTTTTTTCTTTTAGACAAAGAAAGAATAGTAAGAGGCTGGTATAACGGGCTAGATTCATCAGATCAAAAAAGATTAGTAAGAGATATACCCTTACTCATGCTCGAGAAAGACAGGAAGAGATCTTTCAAAGATTTTATAAAAGGGCTTTTCAGAGAATCTTAGACAACTTCAAAAAATAATAATGGAACATGGCCTTCAAAAGAATTTTCCGCAGCCCATATTTAAACAAAAAGATAAGCGAATAAAAATATTTATCTGGACAGTTTCAGTAATTATTTTTTTAATAGTAGCATCCTTATCGGGCATAAAACTAAATTTAAATTTAAATTTTAATCCTCACATATTCGCAACCATTAATGCCGTCATTAATTCTATCGTCGCAGTTTTGTTGTTGCTGGCGCTTCTCGCTGTGAAGTCCGGAAAATATTTTCTTCATAAAAAATTAATGCTGACTGCTATTACACTATCAGTTCTTTTTTTACTTTCTTATGTGTGTCATCATTTACTAAGCGGCGATACCAAATTTGGTGATATAAATCATGACGGAATTGTAAGTGCTGATGAAAAAACGGCTGCAGGTTTTCTGCGTTATGTTTATTATTTTATTTTAATTACACACATACCTCTTGCAGGAATTATATTGCCATTTATTTTATTTACAGCTTACCGGGCTTTATCGGGCAATTATGAAAATCATAAAAAACTGGCGAGAATTACCTGGCCTGTCTGGATGTATGTTGCTATAAGCGGAGTGGTTGTTTATTTAATGATAAGTCCCTATTACAGTTAAATAATATTTATAATCCCAATTCTGTATAAGGATCCCAAAATATTTTTTCAAAATTTATAATCGTATCATCTTTCACCATTATTTTTTCTTTCAATAATAATTCTTCCATAAGAGTCGGAGTAGAAAAATGTGCTTTGCCCGATAACATTCCATTTCGGTTAACCACACGGTGAGCAGGAACTTTTGGTTTGACAGAATGTGCGCCATTCATTGCCCAGCCCACCATTCGCGCTGAAAGTCTTGTTCCCAAATAATTGGCGATAGCGCCATAAGATGTAACACGGCCTTTGGGAATTTGCCTGACAACTTCGTATACATCTTCAAAAAAAGAGTACTGCTTCGTCAAGGGTCGTGGAGTTTCTTTTTTCTTATTTCTTTTTGAAAGATTTGGTTTCATTTTTTATAATTTTTTCCCTTCAATAAATTACTTTTTGTTGGCTCGGGAACCATTTCATAATTATAAGGGCAATGCCTGCAGCCGTTTCCGCAACAATATCCTCTTTCCAAATGATATTTTTCAGTAAGCACCATTAATCCGGATTCATCATAGTAAAAGTGAATGCCTTCAAGAAAATTTTCTTCTTTATCCATTCTGTTCACTTTTTAAGAAATGAGAAAGAGATTCATCACTTTCAGAAAAAATTTCGGGCAAAGAGAAGCACAAATAATAAATACAATTGCTCTTTGCAATGTTCAGGCTTTCATAATGCGTTTTTATTTTTAGTTCGTTTGAAATATTATTTGCTGCATAAACATCATCATAATCTGCAATTACTTTAAGGCTATATAATTCAATTACTTTTTTCGTAAAAAAGTATAAGTCCGGTGAGTCAGTCTTTAAATGAATTTTCCCTGCGCTTTTCAAAATTTGATGATAAAGCCGTAGAAATTTTGGATGTGTTAATCTTTTTTTTGCTTTTGATATTCTCAATTGTGGATCAGGAAATGTAATCCAGATTTCATTGACCTCATTTTTCGAAAAATAATTTGCAATCTTATCAATCTGTGTTCTTAAGAATGCAACATTTTTAAGATCATTATCCAGTGAAAATTTGGCGCCGACCCAAAGGCGATTTCCCTTAATGTCTACCCCAATAAAATTTTTATTTGAATACAGCTGTGCCAGGCCGGTAGTGTATTCTCCTTTTCCACAAGCAAGCTCAAGAACTATTGGGTTGCTGTTTTTAAAAAACCGATTCCATTCGCCTGCGATGTTTTCAGGATATTCCAACACGTTTGAAAATATCTTTATCTCTCCAAACCTCTTTAATTTTTTTTGAGCCATAAGGCGCAAAAATAAGAAACACGCATTTTAATGAATTTGATTTTTTCTTTTACCGATATATTGGAAACATTCACCGACATATAGTTGATGTAAGCCTAAAGAGCCTTTTTCCGGGGCATGGCTATGTATAAATTTGTTTTGTAAAAAAAATACTTTTTATGGAACAGAATGATTTACAAAATTACAGGGGAGGGAAAGACTCACGTATTTGGAGCGGATTGATTTTAGTTGCCGCAGGTTTATTATTACTCGCCTATAAATTGGGTGCCCCAATTCCCTCATGGGTTTTCACATGGCCGGTACTTTTAATTGCAATTGGATTTTTAACGGGAGTTAAAAGTAAATTTCATAACCCCGGATCATTTATCATGATAGTAGTTGGTGCTGTTTTCCTGGTTGATCAATCGATTCCAGGGATAGATTTTCATAACTATATAGTGCCGGTAATTCTTATTGGAATTGGTTTGGTTTTCATTATGCGCCCAAGGCATCATCCTTTTAATAAGGATCGGGACTACTGGAAGGATAGCGACCGCTGGCGCAGAAGGGATTCAAGGCGCGAACGTGGATCGAACAATTTTACATCCGAAAATATTTCGATGGCTGACAATGCTGAATACATTGATATTCACGCGGTGTTTGGCGGAGTAAAAAAGAATATTCTATCAAAGAATTTTAAAGGCGGTGAAATTGTAAGTTTTATGGGCGGAACAGAAATAAATTTTATGCAGGCTGATATACAACATCCGGTTGTGCTCGAAGTAAACAATGTTTTCGGAGGCACAAAATTAATTATACCATCAAACTGGGATTTAAAAAATGAAGTTACAGCAGTGTTTGGTGGAATTGAAGATAAGCGCAGCTTCAATAATATTACTCCCGAGAATAATAAAACTATTTTATTAAAGGGAGCTTGTGTATTTGGTGGAATTGAAATCACAAATTATTAATAAGCAAAAATTTTCCATCTTAAAACGTATTTATATGAAATGGTATCTTGCAAAAATTGTTTACAGAATTGTTTGTGGCGAAGGAAATCATACTCCGCAATTTGATGAACAACTCCGGCTCGTAAACGCAGAAGATGATATGCATGCTTTTCAAAAAGCAAGATTAATGGGTGACAGAGAAGAAGATAATTTTCTGAACAATAAACAAAAACCCGTTCATTGGAAGTTTATTGATGTGGCAGAATTGCATCCGCTAAATGATTTGATAGATGGTGCAGAATTATATTCCCGCATTTGCGAAAAAGAAGATGCCGATAGCTATATAAAGCTTGTAAATAAAAGAGCCAATCATTTACACGAAATTTGTCTTCAGAAAACATTTCACATGAATTAAAAGTTTGTTTTGGTGTATTCTATTTTATCTGATAAAAGGTTACGGATTTTTTTTGCTGCGTGGTGGCTTATCTGGATGTTGATGCAATACATCATACTAAAGCAATTGAACATTGACGACATGCATGCAATAACTGATAGCATTGTTAGCAATGTTCTTCTGGCTACTGCATGTTTTCTTATTAGTAATAACATGAAGTATTACCTGCCAAGGCAGGAAAAATATTGGTATATTCTTATTGTGAGTCTTACGGTAAGTTTTTTGTGGTTATTAATTCAGCAGGGTTTTATTTGGCTGATTTTAAAAAGAGGAGATAATTATGAGGACGTTATTCATGCATCAAGAGGCATCAGGTTTGGGGCAGGGTTTTTATTAATCAGCAGTATGAGCATGTTTAGCCTGCTTTGGTATAGCCAGCAGGAACAAAAAGAAACGGATAGCCGGAAAGCTGAGTCGGAGCGGCTTTCAAAAGAAGCTGAACTTTCTAAATTGCGGCAGCAATTGCAGCCTCATTTCTTATTCAACAGCTTAAATTCAATAAGTGCTCTTACAGGCTCAAACCCGGGAAAAGCCAGACATATGATTCACCAACTGAGTGATTTCTTAAGAGGGACATTAAAAAAAGATGAACAGCAATGGAATACTTTTAAAGAAGAATTTGAATACCTGCAGCTTTATCTTGATATAGAGAAGGTAAGATTTGGTCATCGTTTACAAACAGAAGTAGTTTTCGATGAAGAGGTTTCCAATTTTAAATTACCTGCACTCTTATTGCAACCGATTGTTGAGAATGCAATAAAATTTGGATTGTACGATACAACTGAAGACGTAATGATAAGAATTGAGGCATTAACGGAAAAAAATAATTTAAAGGTTATTGTGAAAAATCCGTTTGATGTTGAAACTTCGCAGCCTCTAAAGGGAACTGGCTTCGGGCTTTCATCAATTCAAAGAAGATTATTTCTTTTATTTGGAAGAAGCGATCTTTTAACCACAGGAAAGGATGAATCACATTTTATTACTACTATACTTATACCACAAAGCACATGAAAATTATAATTATTGATGATGAACCTTTGGCGAGAAGTATTGTAAAGGAATATTTGCAATCGAGTGAAGACGCAGAATTGGTTGCTGAATGCAATGATGGATTTGAGGGCATAAAAGCAATACAGCAACATCAGCCAGATCTTATTTTCCTGGATATTCAAATGCCTAAAATTAATGGCTTTGAAATGCTTGAGCTTATTGAAAACCCGCCTGCGGTAATTTTCACAACTGCGTTTGATGAATTTGCAATAAAGGCTTTCGAACAAAATGCAGTTGATTATTTATTAAAACCATTTAGTAAGGAGCGCTTTGAAAAAGCGATTCAAAAGTACGTGCAAAATCAAAATACACAACAGACGCAAAAGGTGATAGATACAGCTGCGCAGTCGCCGTTACAACAAGGCCGCGTTGTTGTAAAGGATGGTAACAAAATCAAAATAATCCCCATAAACCAGATAAATTATCTTGAAGCTGCTGATGATTATGTAAAAATTGTAACTGCCAACGGAACTTTTTTAAAGAAGCGCACAATGAATTTCTTCGAGACCTCGCTAAGCTCTCTTCATTTTGTACGCATTCACCGCTCATATATTGTAAATACCCAACTTATTACAAGAATAGATGTATACGAAAAAGATAGTCATGTAGTATTATTGAGCAATGGCGTTAAGTTGCCCGTTAGCAAAACAGGATATGTAAAGTTAAAGGAAGTGTTAGGGATTTAAGAATAACTATTTGCGTCTAACCCAGGGTGTTATTTAACTTAAAAACTTCCAATTGTTATTAAGAATTGATCATAATGCCTTCGAATTAAAAAAAATTTTACTTCCTTTTGCAGGAAATTGAAAAT
>JBEPVC010000107.1:0-7130 GCA_041691235.1 Chitinophagaceae bacterium | reverse complement strand
CTTCCAAAAAACAGGATTATAGGAATGGGCGGCATACTCGACAGCAGCCGTTTCAAATATTATTTATCGGTTGCAATGGGTTGCTCTATGCAGGATTTACAAGCAGTTGTAATCGGCGGCCATGGCGATACCACAATGATTCCTTTAACAAGATTAGCAACCTACAACGGAACACCGGTTTCAAACATTCTTGATGAAGCCACGCTTAAAAAAGTTGCTGCTGATACAATGGTTGGTGGCGCAACGCTCACAGGTTTATTAGGAACAAGCGCATGGTATGCCCCCGGTGCTGCCGGTGCAACATTGGTTGAAGCAATAATTCGCGATGAGAAAAAATTAATTCCTTGCTGCGTAGCCCTTGATGGTGAATACGGGCAAAAAGATATTTGCATTGGTGTACCTGTTGTAATAGGAAAAGACGGCTGGGAAAAAATTATTGATTTCAAATTAAATGATGAAGAGAAGGCTGCTTTCAATAAAAGTGCAGATGCCGTAAGAAATATGAATAGTGCATTAACGTTGTAAATATAAAATGATGAAATAAATTTATGGCAGATGATTGTCTGCCATTTTTATTTAATCAAAGCAGTTGGTAATAAAATTCATTTATGAAAACAATAGTAGTAGATATGGATGGTGTGCTGGCAGACACTTACAGCCAGTTTATAAAAATGCATGCAGCAGAATTTGGAAAAACTTTATTAATAAAAGATTTGGATGGCTTTGCAGAATTTGAAATATTTCCGAATGGATATAATTATGTAAGAACGGATGATTTTTTCAGAGGCGCTCCTGTTATGGAAGGAAGCCAGGAAGTCTTAAAAAAACTTAACGATAAATACGAAATTTACATTGTTTCCGCGGCTACTGAATTTCCAAAAAGCCTGAGTCAAAAACAATCATGGCTAAACGAACACTTTCCTTTTATTACATGGCAGCAGATGGTTTTCTGCGGTTCTAAAAAAATTATAAAGGCTGATATAATGATTGATGATCATTTTAAAAACCTTGATTATTTCACCGGAGAAACTTTTTTGTTTTCACAGCCTCACAATAAATTAAATAGTGATCATAAACATCGTCGCGTTGATTCATGGAAGGAAATTGAAAAAATTTTATTGCGTTAAAAAAAATCTGAAACATTCATGGAAGATACTTATCCAGTTTATTGGGCAATAGATAAAGCACGGGAGTAATAAAAAAAATAAAAATACTTACCAGCGGAACATAAAAAGAAAATATTATCGCAACAGAATAAAGTATTGGTGATATGAGAAATAATTTTTTCGCCTCGGATTTTACCTCTTCGGGTATCTCTCTTGCATGCAATGTTGGCCTGTGTAAACCATAAATCCATTGCGCATATAAAGTGATATTGCACAAGCTAAGATTTAATCCATACATTAGTATTGCATACCATTTAAAAGTATGTGCAGCAAGAAACCGTGCGCTAAAAGGCACAAGACACACAACCATATAAAACAAAACACCCATAAAAATAAAATAACGGTTGGTCTTACAAATGTATTCAAAAACCATCCGGTGGCCGTACCACATAATTCCGAGAATAATAAAGCTAACCAGGTAACAAAAAATTTCTCCTCTTATTTCATAAAGCGAATGCATTAAATCATTCCAGGAATTTCCTTCTACAACCGGCAGCCTCAGCTCAATCACCAAAATAGTCATGGCAACGCTGAAAATACCGTCGCCTAAGGCTTCCAGCCTTCCGGCTGACATATTCAGTTTATGTTTGTCGATATCCATTTCCCCAATTAATGCCTTTAGAAATTTAAAAAATATTCTTTATGATTAGAGGTAGAAAAACTGGAAACAATTTTCACGAATTATTTTTATCAGGAGTTCTTCATAAGTTTTATAAAGTATAACAGCAAGGTTTCAAAAAAATAACTCCTGACTAAGTTATTACAATAATCCGGATTTTATAAACGTAAAATTCAATGTAAGGAAAGATGTAATTTCATCTCAAATTGATGTTATGAAAGTCTTATTAGCGGTTATACTTTTTTTTATCGTGTCTTCATCGATTACCACAAAACAGAAAGCAGATTTGCTTGTTTTCAATGCAACTGTTTATACTATTGATTTCAAATTCGCAACTGCAGAAGCTTTTGTTGTTACGGATGGAAAAATTATTGATGTGGGAACTACAAGAGATCTTCGCGAAAAATATGATGCAAAAGAAGAATTGAATGCCGAAGGCAAATATATTTTTCCCGGATTGATCGACGCACATGCTCACTTTTTTGAATACGGATTAGGCTTGCAAAATCTTGATCTTGTTGGCACAAATAGCTGGGATGAGATCATAGAAAAATTAAAATCATTTTCTGAAAAAAATAAAGATGGATGGATTATAGGAAATGGATGGGACCAAAATGATTGGGTAGTAAAAGATTTCCCAACAAATGAAAAACTAAATGAATTGTTTCCTGATCGCCCGGTGATTTTATCGAGAGTTGACGGACATGCTGTAATTGCCAATAAAAAAGCGCTTGATCTTGCAGGTGTAAAAGCCGGCGATAAACTAACCGGTGGTGAAGTTGAAGTAAAAAATGGCGTACTAACGGGCATTTTAATTGATAATGCAACAAGCCTTGTTTATTCAAAAGTTCCCGGCCCATCACTGGAAAAAATAAAACAAGCACTAACTGATGCGCAGAGAAATTGTTTTGCGGCAGGCCTCACCACCATTGATGATTGCGGATTAAATTATCGCCTGGCGTTATTAATAAATTCACTTCAGCAAAGCAGCCAGCTTAAAATGCGTTTGTATATTATGCTTAGTGATAGCAAAGAAAATTATGACTATCTTTTTTCAAAAGGAAAAATAAAAACTGACCGGCTTAATGTGCGTGCTTTTAAATTATTTGCCGATGGCGCATTGGGTTCAAGAGGTGCGTGTCTTTTACAACCATATGGTGATAAGCCCGGCTGGAGCGGGTTTCTATTAAGCTCGCCGGACCATTTTGATTCTATGGCAAACCTGATTGTACAACATGGTTTTCAAATGTGCACACACGCCATTGGCGATTCAGGCAATAGGGTTATGTTGAAAGTTTATGCGAAATATTTAAAAGGAAAAAATGATTTGCGCTGGCGCATTGAGCACTCACAAGTGATCAATAAAAACGATTTTCATTTTTTTGGCGACTATAATATTATTCCATCTGTACAGCCCACGCACGCCACATCTGATATGTATTGGGCCGCAGATCGGTTGGGAGCAGAACGGGTAAAATATGCTTATGCAAATAATGATCTTCTAAAGCAAAATGGATGGATACCGCTCGGCACAGACTTTCCCGTGGAAGATATTTCTCCTATCAAAACTTTTTATGCAGCAGTTTTTCGCAAAGATGCGAAAGGTTGGCCAGCCAAAGGTTTCCAGCCAGAGAATGCGTTAAGCCGTGAAGAAACAATTCGCGGAATGACCATTTGGGCCGCTAAAAGTAATTTTGAGGAAAATGAAAAAGGAAGCATTGAAAAAGGAAAGTTTGCAGACTTCGTTTTGCTTGATACAGATTTAATGAAGGCAGATGAAAAAAATATTTTAAATACAAAAGTGCTGATGACTTTTATAAACGGTGAAAAAGTATTTGAAAGAAAATAATTTAATCATCAAAAGATGAAAGCTTTCATATTTGACATGGATGGAACAATTGTAAATAATACTCCGTATCACACCAAAGCATGGACGCAGTTTTTAAATAACAACAATATATTTATTAAAGATGAAGATTTGCTATCAAAAATTTATGGAGTTAATGATGAAATAATTCCGAGATTTTTTGGTGACAGTTTATCAATTGAAAAAATAAAAAAGCTTGCAGCTGAAAAAGAAAAAATATACAGAACGATTTACCGCCCCTTAATAGAAGAGTTGAGGGGATTGGAGAAACTTTTGAAGCTTGCAAAACAAAAAGAAATTTCAATTGCATTAGCTACCATGAGCAATATTGAAAATATAAGCTTCATAATTGATGCACTTGGCATTCGCTCTTATTTTGATCTTATTGCAGGTGAAGAAAATGTTATGCAGGGAAAGCCACATCCTGAAATTTATGAATTGGTTTTATCTTCTTTAAAAATAAAACCGGAAGATGCAATTGTATTTGAAGATTCACACAGCGGCGTAAAGTCGGCGCAGGAAGCAGGTATTCCAGTGGTTGGCGTTTGTACAACATATTCAAAAGATCAATTTAAAAAATGGGGTGTAAATATTTCCATTAATAATTTTGAGGAATACATTGATAATTATTTGACATAAAATAAAACCGTGAAATATTTTTTTCTTTCATCAGTTTTCTATTGTTTAACTACTTCATGTTTTTGCCAAGAATCAAAAACATTTCAACAGAAATGGAAATTGGTTTGGTCAGATGAATTTGATTATAACGGACTACCCGATTCTTCAAAATGGGATTATGATGTAAGAGATAAATGGTTTAATAACGAACTGCAATATTATACCCGTTCCGATACTAACAATGCCATCGTTCATAATGGCTATTTACACATCATTGCATTAAAAACCAATAAAGAAAATCATTCCTATACTTCTGCAAGATTAATTACAAAAAACAAAGGGGACTGGACTAATGGTAAGATCGAGATGCGAGCTAAGCTGCCCGCCGGGCGTGGTTTGTGGCCTGCAATCTGGATGCTTCCAACTGATGGACAATATGGTAATTGGCCAAAAAGCGGCGAGATTGATATTATGGAAAATGTTGGCTTTAAACCCGACTCCGTTTTCTTTAGCATACATACAGAAGCTTTCAATCACGTTATCGGAACACAAAAAACCAAAGGAATAAAAATTATGAATCCTTATACTGATTTTCATGTTTATGCTATTGAATGGAATCAAAATAAAATTGATTTTTTATTAGATGACAATATAGTATTTACTTACGCTAATTCAGGCAACGGTTATAAAGAGTGGCCATTCGACAAAAGATTCTATTTAATATTAAATATTGCTGTTGGCGGAGATTGGGGAGGAAAGGAAGGAATTGATGATACTGTTTTTCCTTCGTCTATGCTGGTTGATTATGTTCGGGTTTATCAAAAAAAATAATGTAGTAAAAAACCGCACATGCGAAAAATCATTAAAAGAATAATCTGGCTGATATTAATTTTAATTCTCGCATCCGGCGTATACTATTGCTGGCAGGCATTTCCAATTATCAGCGGTTATGGCGCTAAAAATTTATGTTCTGCGATTTATCTGCAACATCGCAATCCGAAGGATGTAATAAAAGAAGATCTCGGAGATTTTCCAATATCACTTGGCTCTTATACAATAAATGAAAAAGATTCATCAGTTACCGCAACTGTTTGGGGTTTTGCAAAAAAGAAAGCCATCTATCGAAAAGGAATTGGTTGCACTTTGATAAACGATTTCAGTGAAACACAAATAAGATCGCAGCAATTTATAATTCCATCACCACCCTTACAAAACGCTGATACAATTCCATGGCCTTATGGAGATAAATTATTTGATACAATTCCTTCTTCAATTAACATAAGGGAACTTACTAATACATTGGAGAATACTTTTAAAGAATTAAAAAACAAAAGGCCAACTTATACAAGAGCAATTTTAGTTATTTACAATGGGCAAATAATTGCCGAAAAATATGCCGATGGTTTTGATAAGAACACAGTAATGTTAGGATGGTCAGTTTCCAAGAGCTTTATGGGTGCGCTAATTGGTATATTGGTAATGGAAGGTAAATTGGATATAAACTCATCTGCACCTGTGCCCGAATGGAGAGATAATGATAAAAAAGAAATAACGCTCAAACAATTATTACAACAAACTTCAGGTCTCAATTTTAAAGAAAGTTATACCGGCCCCAGCGAAGTAACTAAGATGTTATTTAAAAAAGGTGATATGGCTGCGTTTACAGCTAACCGTGAGTTACAATACAAGCCGGGTACAGTATTTAATTATTCGAGTGGCAACAGCAACATTTTAAGCCGTATCATTCGCCAGGCAGTCGGCGAAAAAAATTATGCAGCATTTCCATATCAATATTTATTTCACAAAATAAATATGTATTCAATGTTATTAGAACCCGATGCTTCAGGAACATACATTGGCTCTTCATATAGTTATGCGACTGCGAGAGATTTTGCACGTTTTGGCTTATTGTATTACAACAATGGCATTTGGAATGGAGAACAAATTTTACCTGCGGATTGGGTGAAAGAATCCGTTAAGCCATCAGGAGCAGATTCGCAAAAGCATTATGGTTATCAATTTTGGCTGAATGGCTTCGATAAAAATAATCCTTCAAAACATATATATCCAGATGTGCCCGGCGATATGTTTTATGCAGATGGATATGGGGGACAGGATATCTACATTATTCCTTCAAAAAAATTAGTAGTGGTTAGGCTGGGGCTTCATGTAATCGATGAAAATAAAATGCTGAAAGAAATTATCGCTACGGTTCAATAATATTAGTAACAGAATGTCGGGAACTAATTTCATTGGGGCATTTTTTTATTAAATAATTTAGAGGAATTATAGCATTAATGAAAAGAGATGATGCATTAAATAAAATTAAAGCCCACCAACTATGGGACGTGCTGGTAATCGGTGGCGGTGCATCGGGTGTTGGCATCGCTTTGGAATCCTGTACCCGCGGCTATGCTACACTGTTAGTTGAACAATCCGATTTTGCAAAATCTACTTCTTCAAAAAGCACCAAGCTGGTACATGGAGGAGTACGTTACCTTGCTCAAGGCAATCTAAGTCTTGTAAGAGAAGCCAGTATTGAGAGAGGACTATTATCTAAAAATGCGCCACATCTTGTTAAAAATCAAACATTCATCATACCTGTTTATAATTGGTGGAACCGATTGAAGTATACTTTTGGATTAAAATTGTATGATTGGATTGCAGGCCGCCTAAGCCTCGGCTCATCTGTTTTTATTTCAAGAAAAAAAGTTATTGAAAAATTACCGAACATTATTTCAAAAAATTTAGTTGGCGGTATTTTATATCATGATGGGCAGTTTGATGACGCAAGACTAACGATTAACCTCGTGCAAACTATTTTTGATAACGGAGGATATGCAATTAATTACATGAAAGT
>JBEPVC010000106.1:0-7241 GCA_041691235.1 Chitinophagaceae bacterium | reverse complement strand
AAGTTTTTGAAATAAGAAAAATGATTCTCTTCCGAGTAAAATTCTTTCATAAGATAATGTAATCAAATACTAATAACGGTACCAACTCTACGTCTATTAACGAATAGTGCTACTTTTTATTATAATAGGCTAATTTGCAATAAGAAATAAACTCCTTTAGTATGAATGTTTTAGAAGGAAATAATTAAAACAGATTTGTCATTTTTTAATACCTGTGAAATAATTTTCTTAAATTATCCGTTTTTAAACAGCCACATTTAGAAAGACCTACGATTTTTTAATTCATTTTTAAAATCTAATATTCTTGAAAAAGCTATTATCTGTCGGAATTTTTCTCATTTTTTTATTAGCCTCAATGACTAAATCACATGCGCAAAATGAGCTTTTTAGCATGCGTGTTGTGAATCCTGGCTATCAGTTAAATTCAGCATGGGAGATAACCTGGGGACCTGATGATTCTCTTTGGGTAACAGAAAATAACGACTATTTAGTTGATAGAATAAATCCGGCGAATGGCGGAAAAACCCAGCTGATAGACATTAGTGCGTCTAAAGATTTTACAAATCCTCCCAAGTGGCCCCAGGGTGGACTTATGGGGATGGCCTTACATCCTACTATGTATAGTGAATGGCCTAGTCCTTCAAAGCCGTGGATATATCTTGCTTATGTTTATCATTATGCAAGTTCAGCAGGTTGTTCTGGCGGCAGTGGTCCTTGTAATTTCAAAACTAAAATTGTACGGTACGATTATAATCGTGCAACACATACCCTTTCTAATCAAAAAGTAATTATTTCAAGTTTAAACGGGAGCAATGATCATAATTCAGGAAGATTAACCATTGGGAAAATAGGAGGTGTTTCATATCTTTTTTATACTATAGGTGATATGGGTGCAGGGCAATTTAATAATATTGGCCGGCTAAACAATGCACAAACAAGAGATACACTTGAAGGGAAAGTTTTGCGGTTTAATCTTGAGCCTGACGGAGATGCAGGTGCATTAGATAAATGGATACCCAATGATAATCCATTCTTAGATGCCAATTCCAAGCCAACTGCTGTGTGGAACTGGGGGCATAGAAATGCACAGGGAATTGTATTTGGAAGCAACGGGATTTTATATAGCAGCGAGCAGCAAGATAAAAGCGATGACGAAATTAATATTATTAACAAAGGCGAAAATTGTGGCTGGCCAAAGATATCAGGCTATGCTGACGGAAACTATAATGGTTTAAAACTGGCTAATCTTACAGTTGGGAATGAAGCTACAGACTCTGCAACATATAATTTAAAGTCTCCGATCTATACATTATTTACTGATCCTAACCCGGGAGCACTGGGCACAAATTATTTAACATGGTCTACAGTTGCTT
The DNA here is from genome assembly GCA_041691235.1 of Chitinophagaceae bacterium. GTDB lineage: Bacteria > Bacteroidota > Bacteroidia > Chitinophagales > Chitinophagaceae > Ginsengibacter. The sequence goes on along the minus strand of JBEPVC010000106.1, from coordinate 5,868 downwards.
GTTCAAGCATTGATGTTTATGAAAAAAATGTGATTCCAAACTGGAACAGGTCTTTGTTAGTTCCATCATTAAAAGCGGGACAAATTTTCAGGTTGAAACTTAATGCAGCAGGTACCCAAGTAATTGATACTTCAACGGTGCCGGCTATGCGAAATAAAGGACGCTATCGTGATATATGCATTTCGCCAGACGGATTAAGAATTTACGTTGCGTGCGACATTTCTGGACAAACAAGTGGGCCTACAGGTTCATACAACGGCGGAGGTACACCTCCTGCAAACGCTGGAAGAATTCTTGAATTTGCATACACCGGTCCCGTACTTTCAATAACTCCGGATTCGCTTTATACTTATGTACGAAATTCTTCTATAAAAATTTCACCAAACCCGACAAAGAATATTTTATTTGTAAAAAGCATAAGAAATGTTAGCAAGCCGTTGCGGTACCAGATTTTTGACGCTACCGGAAAATTATTATTAACCGGCAACAGCAACAACGATAACTTCTCAATCAATGTTCAAAAACTTGCTGCCGGTATGTACATTATCAAATTATACAACGCATACCAGATTAATTTGACTACACAAAAATTTGTGATAAAATAATGGCTGAGATTTTTTAGAGATCTTCTTCATTAGTTTGTAAAGAAAGGATTCCGACCATATTTTCGGGAACAACCCATTCATCAAATTGGGCCGGGGTTACGTAACCTAACTTTACAGCCATATCTTTTAATGTTGTATTTTCTTTAAGCGCTTTTTGCGCAATTTCAGATGCTTTGTAATAACCAATTTTTGTATTAAGAGCGGTTACAAGCATAAGAGAATTGTCTACATGTCTTTTAATGTTTTCCTCAATTGGCATAATTCCTATTGCACATTTTTCATTAAAGCTATTGCAACCATCTCCGATTAGCCTTGCGCTGTGCAGGAAATTATAAATCATAACAGGCTTAAAAACGTTTAATTCAAAATGGCCGGTGGCTCCTCCAATACTTATCGCTACGTCATTTCCCATCACTTGTGCAGAAATCATTGTAAGGGCTTCACATTGTGTTGGATTTACTTTACCCGGCATAATTGAAGAACCAGGTTCATTGTCAGGAATATGAATTTCACCAATACCGGATCTCGGGCCAGATGAAAGTAACCGGATATCATTAGCAATTTTCATCAGGCTTACAGCAACCGTTTTTAGAGCTCCGTGTGCCTCTACAATGGCATCGTGCGCAGCCAGTGATTCAAATTTATTTTTTGCGGTTATAAATGGAAGGCCTGTAAGTTCTGCAATTGTTTCAGCAACATTTTTAGCATAGCCCGGCGGTGTATTTATCCCGGTTCCTACTGCTGTACCACCCAGCCCAAGTTCACTCAGATGAGACAATGTGTTTTTTATCGCCTTCAATCCATGTTCTAACTGTGAAGCGTAGCCGCTAAACTCCTGGCCGAGTGTCAATGGAGTTGCATCCATACAGTGTGTGCGTCCAATCTTCACAATAGTCATAAATTCATTTGCCTTCGCAGTTAAAGTATTTTTTAAATTTTCTATTGCGGGTAAAGTAAGATCATGAAGTATTTTATAAGCAGCAATATGCATAGCTGTTGGAAAAGTATCGTTACTTGATTGAGATTTATTTACATCGTCATTCGGATGGAGTATTTTTTCCTTATCAGAAAGTTTTCCACCATTTAGCACATGTGCGCGATAAGCTATTACTTCATTTACGTTCATATTACTTTGTGTTCCGCTTCCTGTCTGCCAAACAACAAGTGGAAATTCATTGTCTAGTTTGCCTGCAAGAATTTCATCGCAAACTTTACTGATAAGCTCACATTTTTCTTTCGATAAAAGGCCGGCATCTAAATTTGTAATAGCCGCTGCTTTTTTTAAATAGGCAAACGCATGGATGATTTCCTTTGGCATTTTATTTATATCCTGCGCGATCTTAAAATTTTCAATGCTTCTTTGTGTTTGTGCTCCATAATAAGCATCTGCAGGCAGTCTCACTTCACCCATAGTATCTTTTTCAATTCTGTATTGCATAAGTATTATTCTTATAATTTTTTTTAATTCAGGGATCTTTATTAAAATTATTTTTAACGTCGCGACGAACTACTCTTAATTATGAAGATATTTTTTTCTTTAGAAAACTGTTTCTAAAATATCTTATAATAAAAAAATCTATGACCGTAACAACTATCACAATAATTATTAAATAAGAAACAGCAACGTATCCTTTAAAAAAACCTTCTTTTAACAGGCCTGTTTGAATGGTATAACTAAATCGGGCATCTTCTAATATGGATAATGAAATAATACCCGCAATAAAATAAAGAACACTCCACAAAAAAAACATTCCATTTCCAGAGCGCCAATAAAATAGATTTGAGATAACCAATAAAATCAGGGAGAAAATAGTAACGATATTATATAACAAATCATTATTGATATTAAATAATCGAACAACAGAATGTGGAGAGCCTGAGTCTTGTAATATCGTTCGCGTATGAAATATCCAATACGCAGTAAATACACATACTAAACCAAACAGCAGCAAAAAAAGTTTTTGACTTATTGCGGTTTTCATTTTTTCAAAGTTAAACCAACAAATTGCATTTTAAAAGAATATTCTCAAGGCAATATTTAAAAATTATCTGTTGAAATTTTTTTCAAAAATGATTATATTCTTCTTAAAATAAAACTAAAATTATTTTATAACATACATAAGAAAATCCTCTCTAATCAGTTTTCCTAAACGTTGGTTTTCTTTTTTCAATAAAAGCTGCTGTTCCCTCTTTTTTATCATCGGAAGCGAAGACTTCTCCAAATAATTTTCTTTCTTCAGAAAACCCATCTTTGGCGTGTTGGTAAAATGCATTAACCGCGGCAATTACTTTTGAAACTGCAATTGGCGATTTCGTATTTATAATGTTTAGAAGCTCTTTTGTTTTTTCAAGAAGGGTTTGTGAAGAAGTTACATAGTTTACAAGACCTAAATTTTTTGCTTCGGCTGCATCAATTATACTTCCTGTCATCATTAATTCCATTGCCTTTCCTTTACCAACTAGCATGGTTAAACGCTGTGTACCTCCATATCCCGGAATAAGACCGAGATTTACTTCCGGCTGTCCAAATTTTGCATTTTCACTTGCCAATCTAAAATGACACGCCATTGCAAGTTCGCAACCTCCGCCCAATGCAAAACCATTTACCGCCGCAACAAATGGCTTGGGGCAATTTTCAATTTTTAAGAAAATATCCTGGCCTTTTTTTGCAAGTGAAGGCCCTTCTTCATCTTTTACCGAAATAAATTCTGCAATATCTGCTCCGGCAACGAATGCTTTTTCTCCTGCGCCAGTAATAATTGCCGACTTAATATTTTTATCGTCATAAATATTTTTTACAGCTACATCAAGCTCATTTAAAACAGTTTGGTTTAAGGCGTTTAATTTATCAGGACGATTAATCGTAATTGTAAATATGCCATTATTAAGTTCTGTTAATAGTGTGGTGTACATCTTAAATAAATTGTCGATTATTTTTTTATTAAGCTAATTAAAAGCTCCTGTTTTCTTTTACCCAAGCTTTAATATAATCTGCAATTTCCGAAGTTGCAGATCCGGGCGGAAATAATTTTCCTACTCCTAAATCATTCAAGGCTTTCATATCATCATCAGGAATAATTCCACCACCGGTTAAAAGAACATCATTCATTTTTTTTTCTTTTAACAGGTGCAAAATTTTTGGAAATACAGTATTGTGCGCTCCCGATAAAATACTTATACCAATTGCGTCCACATCTTCCTGTAATGCTGAATTTACAACCATTTCAGGAGTTTGTCTCAGCCCGGTATAAATCACTTCCATACCTGCATCGCGCAAAGATGTTGCAATCACTTTTGCTCCACGATCATGCCCGTCGAGGCCTACTTTAGCAACCAACACACGAATAGGTCTGCTCATAGTTTAAATTATTCAGTGGTCAAAAGTAAAGAATTCATTGTCTGAATGGATGTTTCATTTATGTTCGTAAAAAAAACACAAACCTCTTGTGAACGATAATAAATTGTTTAATTACACTGTGTATTTAAAAATTTCAATGTGGCCTCATCATAATCGCTATACATCTGGTGATCAGAAACAGCGAGATCAATTTGCTCCAACACAAAGACTATTTGCAAAAGAGATAAACTGCTTATTTGCGGATACAGAGCAGGGTTTGCCTGGTAAGATGTTACAAGATCCGGAGAATAGCCTGCAAAATAATTTTTACTGTCCAGAAAATGATTACTTTTTAATTCATCAAATACCGCCTGCGACTTACTAACGGAAATATCTCCTCTTCTTGCAAATCTTTCCGGGTAAAGCGGCGATCGCTCTTTGATAAAATATTTGCTGCAAATAACTCTGTTGGTTAAAGTAGTTGAATTAGACAGAGCTTCGGCATTTCCTGCAGCCCCAACATTTTCATTATTGTCAAATCTCGCCATGCAAAATTGAAAGGGAATAGTTGATGCCTGAGCCAACAACGATCCCATTTGTGCGCAATAACTTACTCCGGCTTTGAATTTATAAGCATAAGATAAAGTGGATGAAAAAGCGCCGCCGTTACTCATTCCGATAGAGTACCTCGGTTTCGATCTGTCGGTAACTCCACGATTATAAAATGTATCTGTAATTATGCGAATGTTTGCATAATCAACATTAACTGTTGTGTCAATTGGGGAAGTTGCCCATCTCAGTTTACCATCTCCATTTGCGTCTACGCCCGTTGTTGCTTCTTCTGCTTCGGTGATGATAACGGCAAATCCATCATTAATAAGTGTTTTATAAAGTTGCTGAAACTCGTAACTGTTGGCAACGTTTTGAGCATTACCTCCTGTGCCATGCAATAAATAAACAATGCCTTTATGATTGATTGGAAAATAAGAATAAACAGGTTTCAGCCTGTCACGTCCTTTTATCTGCTCATATTTTAAAGTGAAAGGACTGATATCTTTTATGGTTGCAGTTACATTAATATTATTGCCGGGCATAATAAACCATGTATGCCATTCACTGCCAGCATTGAGTGAAGAGACATCTCCTGTCCATTTATCAAAAAGCTGGTTGTTGGTATATGCGGTGCTAAAAATATGCACGGTGTCTCCCGCTTTATATTTTCCTGATCCATAGCCATTGCTCACAGTTACATTAAAACTGTCAGTAATAACAGGAGGTACCGGCGACCCGTTATTTTTTTTACAAGAAATAAAACAGCAAAGGCAAATGAATATGAATGGTAATTTCATGAAAGGGTTTCTACACTGACAAAAAACAAAATCATTAGTTTAATGTGATTTCAAAGACAATAACGTTTTTTGTATTCTATGAATTGTTTCTTGCTTGCCCAATAATTCTGAAATATGAAATACCCCCGGCCCAAACTTATCGCCTACCAGCATAACGCGAAAAGGAGACATTAATTCGCCTGATTTTATTTGACTGGCAGCGGCAATTTCTTTAAATTCTTTTTCGAGATTAGGTTGTTGCCATTGGTTTATAAATTCGTATGCGCGAATTAATTCAACAAAAAATTGATTTTTCTTTTCATCCCATTTGGCTTTGATGGCAGCAATGTCAATAATTTCGGGAGTTTTGAAAAAGAAAGAAGATTGGTGAACAAAGTCAGTTAGCAATGTGCATCGGTCTTTCACTAATTGTAAAACCTTTTCAAATTTATCGTCATCAACTATTGAAATGCCATTCTCTTCTAATAATTTTTTTACTGTCGACTGGTAACTGCTGACCGGTAATTTTTTTATCCATTCATGATTGAACCATTTTGCTTTTTCAAAATCGAATTTAGCGCCACTTGAATGTATTCTT
>JBEPVC010000105.1:0-7283 GCA_041691235.1 Chitinophagaceae bacterium | reverse complement strand
CTGAAACGCTTGCCCCGAGCACTTTTCGAACGCCAATTTCTTTGGTTCTGCGTTCGGCCGTATAAGCTGCAAGGCCAAATAAACCAAGGCATGAAATAATAATTGCAAGCGATGCAAACACACGCGATAATTTACCGATGAGCATTTCACTTAAAAACATATTATTGAATTGGTCATCAACAAATGTGTATTGAAACGGGAATGCAGGATTATCTTTTTTCATCACTGCCTCAATTTTTTTTAAAGCAATCTCAGGATCGCTTTTCGCTTTTGTTTTTACATACATCATCCTTGCCTGTGAAGGAATATAATAAAATAAAACGGGTGCAGATTGACCATACATATCGCCATATACATAATCTTTTACAACACCTGTTACTTTTAGCTGAAGCGTTCCTACAGGTGATTGGCGGGTCATTGTTTTGCCGATTGCGCTTCCCTTGCCTAATATTTTTTCCATAGATTCTGTAACAATAACATTAAAGATTTGTGTACTGTCTTTTGGCTTGTGATCATCTCCAAAAAGAACTTCATCTGTCGGTTGAAAATCCCTGCCTTCAATAATGTGCATGCCAATAGTTTTTATAAATTCTTCACTTACTAATCTTTGAGAAATAACAATGCTACTATTTGGATTTTTCCCTTTCCAGTCTATTCCTGTTGTATTATTTCCGCCATACATAGTTGCGTGATCAGCAAGCGCTGCATTTTCTACAATACCCGTGTTTATTAAGTCCTGCCTGATTGCTGAAAAATTTTTGACCATCTCTCCTGTTACATCAAGCTGAAGTAAATTGTCTTTATTATAACCTAAATCCCTGCTTTTTATATGTTGAATTTGCTGGTAAATAATGATTGTTCCGATAATTAAAATAATGGAAACACTAAACTGAACAACAACTAATCCCTTACGGATAATTGCTGCGCTACCTGTTTTTAATTTTATTCCTTTTAAAACAAACACAGGATTGAATGATGATAAATACAATGAAGGATAACTGCCTGCAACAAGCCCGCAAACTAAAGTTATCAGCAATAATGTAATGATGTGTAAAGGAATATTTAATTCTAATGAAAGATTTTTTTGAACCAATAAATTAAAAGCGGGTAATGTAAATATCATAATAAAGATTGCAGCAATTGCAGCAAGCATCGCCATAAAAATTGCTTCGCCGATAAACTGCGCAATCAATCTTTTCTTTCCTGCGCCAAGTACTTTTCTTACGCCAACTTCCCTTGCACGTTTTTCACTGCGTGCTGTTGCGAGGTTCATAAAGTTGATGCAAGCAATAAATAAAATTATCCATGCAATGATTGAAAATAAATGTACATATTGAATTCTTCCGTTGCCTGTTTGTTTTCCATTGTCAAAATCATCACGCAAATGCCAGTCGTTCATACCAAACAAAAACATGTGTACAGTCGAAGTTTCAGAGCCTTGCTTCTTTTGGATATAATCTTTTAGTTGCCTATTTATATTTTCAACATTAGCATTTGGGTTTACTTCAACATAAGTTGTTGTATTAAAGTTACCCCATCTTTGTGCGCCTGTGTTAGCATCAAACCAAATTTTATAAGATGCAAGCCATTCAAACTGTAGTGTGGAATTTTCAGGCAAATCTTTTATAACGCCACTTACAACATAATCCTGTTTTTGATCAACGCGAACTATTTTGCCAATAATATTTTTTTTATTACCAAAAAATTTCTTCGCTGTTTTTTCTGTTATAACAATAGAATGCAACTGGCTGAAAGCACTTGCTGCACTACCTTGCACGAATGAAAATGTAAACATTTTAAAGATCGAGGCATCTGCATATTCGCCCGAAGCGTACACTGCTTTATCGCCAATATTAAAAAGAAAAGATGTTGCGCCTTCTGTAGTTCTGCATGTATTTGCAATGCCGGGAATATCCGTTTGCATTACCGGCGCCATTAAACCCGGAGTAGAAGAATGGGTAAACACCCCGGCATCAACATCATCATTCACCTTTACGGCATACAAAGAATTTTTCTTTGCATTGTTGTTATCATAATTCAATTCATCTTCTACCCATAAAAAAATTAACCCGGCGCAGGCAATACCAATTGCCAAACCAAAAATATTTAAGAAACTGTAACCTTTATTTTTCCAAAGACTGCGAAATGTTGTTTTAAAAAAATTCCTTAGCATAAAAGAAGTTTTAAGTTGTAGGTTTTAAGTTTTGAATAAAAAAGTAAAAACTTGCCTTCGGCAGGTAGTTTTAAAAAGTCAAAAGCATATATAATTTTTCATTTTGAATTTTGAATTTTGAATTTTTATTCTGTTCTCAAACTCTTTACCGGATTTGCAACTGCTGCTTTTATTGCCTGGAAACTTACTGTTAGTAATGCAATGCAAATGGCAATGACACCTGCCAATGCAAACATCCACCAGCTTATAGCAACACGATAAGTAAATGACTGGAGCCATTTGCTCATTGCCCACCAAGCAACAGGTGTAGCAATTACAATTGATACCGCAACTAATTTTAAAAAATCTTTTGAAAGCAATTGTGCAATACCGGTTACGCTTGCACCCAGTACTTTACGTACGCCGATTTCTTTTTTTCTTTGCTCTGCGCTGAATGCAGCAAGCCCAAACAAACCAAGACAGGAAATAAAAATTGCCATGATGGTAAATAAATTAATGATGCGTGAAAGTGCTATTTCAGATAAATACTGCTTCTGCACTTCATCATCAAGAAATGAATATTCAAAAGGCACGGCCTGCAAATCCTTATGCCATATCGCTTCAATTTTTGTAAGCAGCGTTTTATAATCTGTGCTGCCAACAGATACAATTACGTGAGAGATGCCACCGCTTTTTGGGTTATACCTGAGCATGAAGGGCTTTATATCATCGTGCAAAGAGTTATAGTTAAAATCTTTCATTACGCCAGCAATCTCAAGAGAGAATTCAGGCTCAGGCGCAAAGTGTGCATACAGTTTTGTCCCGGGCGCCTGTTCCGGTTTTAACCCAAGACGTCTTAACGCAGTTTCATTTATCAATACTTTACCGGAATCATATAAATGAAAATCTCTTCCGCTGATTATTTTAATACCATTAGTCTTAGCAAAATATTCATCAGTAGAAATATTCTGCACATCTGTTGCATTAGCTTCACTACCGCCGGCGAGGTAAACCCCAAAATCATTTGGAACAAACACACCGAGATAATTATTCGCTTTACTTACAACTTTTACTTCTGATAACTGGCGCACATCATTTGAAAAAGCATCTATCTTACTCTTTGAATCATCTGTATGAAAATTGAAAATGAGCTTTTGACTTTTATCAAAGCCAAGATCTTTATGTTCTATGTAATTAAGCTGGCTATAAATAACAATAATGCCGGCAATCAATATTACTGATAAAGAAAATTGAAATACCACCAGTGAGCGCCTTATACCTGCCGCAGAAATATGGCTCGTGAAATTTCCTTTAATAACTTTTATTGCCTGGAATGCAGATAAATAAAATGCCGGGTAACTGCCTGCAACGATGCCTGTAATAATTATAATGCCGGCAAGCAACAACCAGATTTTGTAATTGCCAAACATTGACAAATTAATATTTGCCTGTGTAACCTGGTTTAGATAAGGCAATACAACAATCAACAGGGGCAATGCTATAATCACACCAATAACAGAAAGCAAAAAAGATTCGCCCATAAATTGTTTTATAAGATCTTTTCTTTCTGCGCCGATTACTTTTCTTACACCAACTTCTTTCGCACGTTTAGATGCCCGTGCAGTTGAAAGGTTCATAAAGTTGATGCAGGCAATAACTTGTATCAATACTGCAATCAATATTAAAATGTTGAGAAAAGATGGGTCAACGGTTTTTGTCGCTTCTACTTCATACCCTGTGGTTGTGTGAATGGAACCGATTGGTTGCAGTTGCAATTTTTTCTGCATTCCTAATTGTTTCAATTGATCTGAACCATGCCTTTGTAAAAAAGCAGGCAACTTTTTTTCTAAAGCAGCAAGGTTTGCATCCGGGCGCAGTTTTATAAAAGAATTGGTGAAATTATTTCCTGCCCAGGCATCACTGTTTCTCACAAAATCTCCGACACCACCACTATTCATTGTAATAAACATATTTGCCTGGATATTTGATTTGCCAAGGCTTTCGTCAACAACGCCGGTGATTTTAAAGTCATGTTTTCCATTAACATCATCAACTGTAATTGTTTTGCCAACCGGATTTTCTTTTCCAAAAAGCTTATCAGCAGTAGGTTTCAGCAATACCATTGAGTAAGGCTCATCCATTGCATTTTTTGCGTTGCCATATACAAAGTGATGTGTAAAAATGTCAAAGAAGGTTGAATCAACAAACACTTCATTTTTTTCATACAAAGATTTTTCTTTGTAACGAAGCAAATGTTCGGTATTGCTAAAGTCTGTTATCACTCTTGTAAACTGTTCTACTTCAGGAAAATCTTTTTTTATTGCCGGCGCAATCGGTGGAGAGCAGGTTGAATTATTGTGGACATCCCCTGGAAGACTTAACCAGGTTGTTATGCGATAAATATCTTTTGCATTTTTTTCGTGTTTATCATAACTGTATTGGTCTTCTACATACAATACAATATATAAACAACTTAAAGTGCCAAGTGCAAGCCCAATAATATTGATAAAGCTGAAAGCTTTATTCTTAAGTAAAAACCTGTAAGCAGTTTTGAAATAATTTTTAAACACGTTTATTTTAGTTTAGAGTTTAGAGTTTATAGCTCCAGCTATTTAGTTTATCGCATTTTTCATTTCTAATTTTTAATTAATTTTATTCCGTTCTCAAACTTTTCACCGGATTTGCAATCGCTGCCTTCAAAGCCTGGAAGCTCACCGTTAGTAATGCAATTAAAATTGCTGCCGCGCCGGCAATTAAAAAAACCCACCACTCTATATTTATTCTATATGCAAAATCCTGCAGCCATGTATGCATTGCCCACCATGTTACCGGTATCGAAATAATAAATGCAATACCAACCAGTAATAAAAATTCTTTTGAAACAAGCAACAATACATTTTGCACAGAAGCGCCCAAAACTTTTCGTATTCCAATTTCTTTTGTTCGCTGTTCGATAATAAATGCAGAAAGGCCAAACAAACCAAGGCTTGCAATAATGATGGCTAAGATTGCAAAAGCAGAAAATATTTTTTGTGTGCGTTCTTCACTGGCATAAAGCTTTGCAAAATTATCATCAAGAAAATTATAACTGAAAGGACCGTCGGGGTTGAATGCATTCCACTGTTTTTTTAAATCAACAAGAAGACCTTTTACATTATCGGTTTTTATTTTTACAATCAGTCCTCCGAAATTTCCGCCAAGCATCATCATTAAAGGAGCTACTTTTTCTTTTAATGAAGCGTAATTAAAATCTTTAACAACTCCCACAACTTTAAATTCGTGCTGGCCTGAACGCACTATAGATTTACCAATTGGATTTGTACCGCTCCATCCCAATTCGCGAACCATTGCTTCGTTAATGACTATTCCCGAAGAATCCGTTGGAAAATCTTTTGAAAAATTTCTTCCCTCTGAAATTTGTATGCCCATCGTGCGCAAATAATCATAGTCCACATGATAAATGTTTGCATGAATTTCTGTTCCGTTACCATTTTCACTCTTTGGATAAATTTCTGTTCCATCCATGTTGGCACCCGGCACAAACCTTGAAATGCTGGCAGCAACTACGCGATTGTCCTGCACCAACTGTTGCTCAAATGCAGTTTGATTTTTGCCCAACAATCTTGCATCAGGCATAAACAATACCTCCTCTTTGTCATATCCTAATTTTTTGTTTTGCATATAATGCAGTTGCTGGTAAACAATAATTGTTGCAATGATTAATGCTATTGAAACAAAAAACTGGAATACAACCAGGGCGCTGCGCAAAGGTTTTTTCTGTGAACCTTGCATTGATGCACCCTTTAAAACTTTTATAGTATTGAATGATGATAAAAAGAATGCAGGATAAATGCCGGCTAATATTCCTGCTAAAAAAGCTAATGAAAGCATTGCCAACACTGACCGGTAGTGCAGGAAAAACCCAAAGCCAATATTTTTATTGGCAAGCTGATTGAAATAAGGCAACAAAAGAAATATTAAAACAAATGCACACAGCATTGCAAAAAATGTAAGCAAAACAGATTCAGTAAGAAATTGAAATATCAATTGCTTTTTTATTGAACCCATTACTTTGCGAATGCCTACTTCTCTTGCACGCTTTACCGCACGGGCCGTTGCGAGGTTGGTAAAATTTACGCAAGCAAGCAATAAAATAAAAATTGCTAAGGCTGAAAAAATATAAACATATTGAGTGTCGCCGCCTGGTTCCAATTCATATTTTGTATTGGAATGTAAATGAATATCGGTAATTGGCTGTAATGAAAAAACAAATGTGTTTACTGACTTCTGTGCCTCTGCAAGACTTACACCCATGTCGTGCATTGTTTCCGGCACAACATATTTTGCAACAAGCTGTGGGAATTTTGCCTGCAATTTTTTTGGATCTGCATTTTTATTTAATTCCAAATAAGTAAAGAAGCCAACATTACTCCACGTTTCATGTGTAAAATGCATTGTAGAAAGGCTCAAAAATGCATCAAAGTGAAAATGCGAATTATCCGGTACTTTGTCAATCACTCCTGTTACTTTATAAAGAACCCGGTTTGTACCAATTGCCAATGATTTTCCTATTGCTTCTTCATTGCCAAAATATTTTTTTGCAAACGCTTTATCTATAACCATGCTATTAGGTTGCACCAAAGCAGTTGCTGAATTGCCTTCAATTAACGGTATAGAAAACATTTGCAGGAAATTGGAATCTGCAAAAGCAAGATGCTCTTCTTTAAACTGCTTGTCATTATACTTTATAAAATCGCTGGCGCCAGTAAGCCTTGTTGATGCTTTTATTTCCGGAAAGGCATTTTTCATTCCTTTACCCACCGCTACATCTACCCTTGGATAAACAGCTATGTCTCCGTTACCTGTCGCAGATACCAAAACCCGGTATATATTTTTTGCATCAGCAGGATATTTATCATAGCTCAGTTCATTATAAACAAATACTGCAATGAACATAAAACAGGTAAGGCCAATGGCTAAGCCAAAAATATTAATGAAAGAAAAAATTTTATTCTTTCTTAAATTTCTTAATGCAATTTTTAAATAATTTTTTATCATAGTACTTATAAGTTTTGAGTTCACTATTTTTTATTCCATTCGCAATAATTTTACCGGGTTAATTTTTATAGCC
>JBEPVC010000104.1:0-7291 GCA_041691235.1 Chitinophagaceae bacterium | reverse complement strand
ACCGTGGCAGTTTATGAAAGCAGTTCTTCAGGCCCCGCTCAATATTCCTTAGTTACAAGGTATAAGCAAGGATTAAAAGAGAAAGAAGCCGGATTTCGTAAACCATTTAAAGAAAGATTTGAAACGGCTAATGGTGAAGGTTCCTATGATAAATTCCAGGAATCAATTAAGGCCAATACAGACAATGTTTGGTCAGAAATGTTATCGTTAAGACCCGACCTCAGTTCCAAATAAATCATAGTAACGTTCCACATTACAAACTTTCAAAAGCCTAAGCATCATGCTTAGGCTTTTTTTATCTCATTTAAACCATAAAAATTTACCAACCTAACGGGAAGGTATAGTTGCATTTAGGAACAAAAGTAAACTGACGCCGGACTTGTTAGTTTATTGAAACTAATATTGAAAACAGATATTTCATTTTTCGGAATGTAGCCCCTGGGCGAATAAACTACTTCCGCCAAAAGAAACAGTGAAAAAGAGAAAAACAAGTCTTTTTTTAATCATGAAATTTTTTTTGATCAAGTTATGCCACGATATAAATTACTTTAAATACTTTGAGTGCTGTTCTATTTTATAAGTTTATTTTTATTTACTGGCAACATTTTTGAACATAAACAAAATTAAAACTCACAAATATGAAACTTTCAAATGCTATTGTATTATTACTTACAGGCGCTGCAGTAGGCGCAGTCGCAGGTTTATTATTGGCACCCGATGAAGGCGCGAAGACAAGGAAAAAATGGATGAAGAAAGCAAAGAAGTATAAAAAAGATATTGAAGATAAAACATCAGAATATAAAGATAAGGCTACAGATTTTAAAGAAAACCTGGAAGGTGCTGTGCATGATGTAAAGAAAAGGTTCGGTTGATTTTCCCGGATATGGGGTATTTGGTACCCAGGATATTTTATTCATAAAATTTTTTAAGACTTATATATTCCTGTACTTTTTAATAATAATCATTATAAAAAATTTCAGTAGTATATTAAAAAAACAATTTTAGCCAAGCGGATAAAAACGCCCAACGAATGGCAGTTGATTGCAAGACAGAGAGTGATAGCGCCCTAAACTTAATTATCGTCTGATCGTTTCCCTGAATCATTTCCCCCACCGGTATCATCTTGTGTTGCAGTGCTTTTTTTTGCTACAGAAGCTCTTTTCTTGCTTTCATTTTTTTTACCGGCAGCAGATTTAAGTTTTTTCTTCTCAGATTTTTTATAGTCGAAATATATTTGAGACCTTGAATTCATACTTTTTTTTTGAGGGGGCTAAAATAATGATTCTATACTCAAGTGAGGAATAAAAATTTTTTGGGAATTTTTTAATCATCATTTCCCACCATCTTATGCATAAACCGCAATATGATAAACTCTGCAGGCTTTATTACTGCCATTCCAATTTCCACAATTAATCTTCCTTCATCAATATCAAGTTGCGTCATAGTGGTTCCTAATCCAACGTTCACAAAAAAAGCTTCCCTGGGTGTTGTCCCCATTAATGCGCCTGCCCGCCATTGCTGAACAAGATAATTTTCAATAAGTGATTGTACCTGTTTCCATGTATTGGCATCGTTGGTTTCAAATATAAATGATTCGGTTGCGTCCTTACATGACTCCCCTACCATGTTAAAATACCTGCGCACAGAAATATATCTCCATTCATTATCATTACCCGCTAAGGTGCGGGCGCCCCAAATGATAGCAGGGCCTTTTCCGGCAAAGGTCCTTATTGCATTTATATATTTTCCTTGTGAAGCTTCATTGTTCAATTCTTCCAGGTCTTGCGGTGTCAATGCATATTCGGGGCGAATAACAGCATCAATATTTACATTTGCCGGCGCCTTCCATACACCCTTGCTATTATCCGTTTGCGCATAGACTCCTGCAACCGCTGGTGATGCCGGAAGACGCATTTCAATTTCTTTAATTGCGTTAGTAGCCTGGTTATAGTAATCGTTATTGAACGATTTTAATTCTGCCAGGGTTGACGGCATATCGCCTGTGCCTTTGCTTACAATCTTTACCTGCTCATCTGTTGTATTAAATTGAATGTTGGTGTAGAGCCGGGGAAAATACGCTGCTGCATATTTTAAATATGAAACATCCATGTTAAGAGAACTCCTCAACAACGCAGCATCTTTCTTCCAGGCAGAAATATTATTACCCGTATGAAATACATTCAGTATGGTAAACCTGTCTTCCAAAGCTGAGCATTGTTCCATAGCTTTTTTATATAAAGAATAATAATTTTTGTGTTGCTTTAAATTGATGGCATCAGGGAAAAGAAGTAAAGTGACTTCTTCAACTTTGGCGGCCATGCGCAATCCTCTTTTAAGATCGGTAACCTTTAGGGTGCCGTCGCTTTTATAATTCCCGACGGGTATAATATAACATGCTCCGCCCCCATTCAGAAAAAAAAGCTGCATTGAATAATACATTAAATAATATGACCGCTTTTTCTGATTTACAGTGCCAATTGCAACTGTATTGTTACCGTCATTTTCAAAAGTAATTTCTATCCCTTTTTCAATATCAGCAAATCCAAAATAAGTTTCGTACTCAGTGAGCGATTCGATACGAAATGCCTGATTTAAAAGATCTTCCGGCTGATGCTGCTGCGCCTTTTGCGAATACCCTATAAATGCCGGAATCGCAGTCGGAACAGAGTTTACGGATGAAGGAAGATTAGAAATTTCTTCGAGATAAATTCCCGGATTTTCATACTCAGCCATACAAAAAATTTAAGGCTTTAAATAATGTGAAGTACTTTTTTTATTTTTAATTATCAAATATAACACACCGATAGCCAAATAAAATGCCGGGCTGATTTTGATAAGTTATCTTGTAAAATTTAATGAATGATTGAATGATAATTTTGAAGTTTGAAAATCTTTCTTCTATTTTGAGGAGAATTCGCTTTTTTGTTTTAGTATTAAAATTTGGGTCATCCATTCAGCCTGTCTTTTAAATCCAAATTATATTTCCTCGCATAATCCTTGGCAACATCATATCCGGCATCCGCATGACGTATTACTCCCAGCCCGGGATCATTACGCAACACACGGCTAAGCTTAGACGCAGCTTCATCAGTTCCGTCGGCAACGATTACCATACCTGCGTGAATGCTATAACCCATACCCACACCCCCACCATGATGAAGGCTTACCCAGCTTGCACCACCTGCAGTATTCACCAATGCATTTAATATAGGCCAATCGGCTACTGCATCACTTCCATCAAGCATTGCTTCGGTTTCACGATTGGGACTTGCAACAGAACCGGTATCTAAATGATCCCTGCCAATTACTATTGGCGCTTTAACCTTTCCTGTTTTTACCAAATCGTTAAATGCAAGGCCTGCCTTTTCCCTGTCGCCCTGCCCTATCCAGCAAATTCGTGCAGGCAAGCCCTGGAACGCAATTTTTTCCTGCGCCATTTTTATCCATCGTATCATGCCCTCATTTTCAGGAAATAATTTCATCATAACGGCATCGGTTACACGAATATCATTCGGGTCACCGCTTAACGCTGCCCAACGGAACGGCCCTTTCCCTTCACAAAACAACGGACGTATGTAAGCAGGCACAAAACCCGGAAAGTCAAAAGCATTTTTTAATCCCGCTTCGTATGCCCTTGCCCGTAAGTTATTCCCGTAATCAAATGTTATTGATCCGCGGTTTTGCAACTCAATCATAAGCTTAACATGCAGCTTCATGCTTTCATAGGCAAGACTGATGTATTTATCCGGATCAGCTTCACGAAGTACGTTGGCTTGCTCAATAGTTAATGTATGCGGAACATAACCAACCAGGGGATCGTGCGCAGAAGTTTGATCGGTTAAAATGTCGACTTCAATATTTCGATCTATTAATCTTTGAAGTAAATCAACGGCGTTACAGTGTACACCAATGCTCCATGCTTTACCTTCCTGCTTTACTTTTACAGCTTTATCAATTGCTTCATCTATATTTTCAATCATTTCGTCTAAATAGTTAGTTTGCAGGCGCTTTTCTATTCTCCATTTTTCAACTTCTGCCGCCAGGCAAACACCATTATTCATCGTAATCGAAAGTGGTTGTGCTCCACCCATTCCTCCAAGACCGGCTGTTACACTTAAAGTGTTTTTTAATGAATTATTGAAATGTTTTTTAGCAATAGCTCCAAAAGTTTCATACGTTCCCTGCACAATTCCCTGGCTTCCGATATAAATCCATGAGCCTGCTGTCATTTGCCCGAACATCATCAAGCCTTTTTTTTCTAGCTCATCAAAATGTTCCCAGGTTGCCCACTTTGGAACAAGCTGTGAATTTGAAATTAAAATACGCGGTGCATTTGAATGCGTCTTCATCATAGCAACCGGCTTACCACTTTGTATTAAAAGTGTTTCGTCATTTTCCAATTCTTTTAATGCTTTAATAATAAGATCAAGGCTTTCGAAATTTCTTGCGGCTTTGCCTCTTCCACCATAAACAATAAGATCTTCAGGCCGCTCTGCTACCTCAGGATTAAGATTGTTTAATAACATTCTCAGTGCCGCTTCCTGTATCCAGCCTTTACACGAAAGCTGAGTGCCTGTCGGAGTTTTATATTTTACGGGATTATATTTTTTAAATGTTGCCTCATTCATAATTTTTAAATTTTACGTTAGTTGAATGCAAATATTTTTAATCGGAAGATTTATTATTCCATAGTTTACATTGTAACTCATAACTTTTTATAAACTCAATTGCATTCATTATATCATCATGCAAAAACCTATCAGCTTCATTAAACGAAACTTTTTCACGAAATGCAGAAATAATTTCTTCTAAAACAGCAGATGATTTCATTGGCCTTCTGAATTCAATTGCCTGGATGGCTGAAAGTAATTCTATAGCCAGCACTTTTTCTACGTTGTTGATTACGCGATAACATTTCGTTGCAGCATTGGCTCCCATGCTCACGTGATCTTCCTGGTTGTTGCTTGATGAAATTGAGTCAACAGAAGCCGGTGTACACAATTGCTTGTTTTCACTCACAATGCCGGCCGCAGTGTATTGCGGAATCATTAGGCCGGAATTAAGGCCCGGATTTTTTACCAAAAACAAAGGAAGATTTCTTTGCCCACTTAACAGCTGGTATGTTCTTCTTTCAGAAATATTTGCAATCTCGCTCATGGCGATGGCTAAAAAATCCAAACCTAACGCTAACGGCTGTCCGTGGAAATTTCCCCCACTCAGAATAAGATCCTCATCCGGAAAAATATTTGGATTATCTGTAACAGAATTTATTTCTTTTAAAAAAGTGCCTAATACAAATTCAAAAGTATCTTTTGTAGCGCCATGCACTTGCGGAATGCAGCGGAAAGAATAAGGATCCTGCAGATGTGCTTTCTTATTTGAAAAAATTTCACTGCCTTCCAGTAAATTTCTCATTTCAGAAGCAACATAAACCTGCCCGTCATGATCACGGACAGAGTGAATTTTTTCATTCAATGAATCTTTACATCCGTCAAATGCATCAAACGAAATAGCCGCAATTATATTAGCCCAATTCAACAACCTTTCTGAATTTATAAGACAACACAAACCATAGGCGCTCATAAATTGTGTTCCGTTTATTAAAGCAAGGCCTTCCTTGCTTTGCAAATCAATTGGCTTCCAGCCAAGGGTTGCGAGCGCATTTTTTGCAGAAATTTTTCTTCCACCATAAGTCACTTCACCCATTCCGATTAATGGAAGACACATGTGGCTAAGTGGCGCCAAATCACCCGAAGCTCCCAATGAACCTTGCGTATAAATTACCGGAAGCATATCATTATTATGCATATCCATAAGGCGCTTCACCACATCAATGCCAATACCCGAATACCCATAGCTCAATGATTTTATCTTTAACATAAGCATGAGCTTCACAATTTCTGCAGGCACTTCTTCGCCGGTTCCACATGCGTGTGACAGCAATAAATTACTTTGTAATGCACGTAATTGTTCTTTATCAATTTGTACATTTTGTAAAAATCCGAACCCGGTATTAATACCATAAAAAAGATCATCAGATGCTTCAAGTTTTTCATCAAGGTATTGCCTGCATTTCAAAATAGACTCATGCGCTGCAAAGGTTATGGATACAAGCTGTTTATATTTAATCAGGTGCTTCACCTGTTGAAAAGTAAGTTCACTTTTATCAAGCGGTAAATAATTATAACTCATAGCACAAAGTAAAAATTAAAACTTAAAAATTCGCTGCGACCATCACTTTAATTTTTTGCCTTTTGCCTTTTCTCTTTTTAATTTACTGCCAACGATAGATACATTGGTCATCCCAGTTGTGTCACTCCATTTTACGCATGGCAACTTTGGGCAGCTTTGCCTAACTTTATTTCCAATGAATTTTTCTTAATAAATAACTTTAGTTATAATGAAAAATATTTTACTTCTTTTACTGCTGGCAAGCTCAAATGTAATTGCACAACAAATAAAAATTGTAAACTCGGGAACAAAATCTTCCCTGCGCGGGTTAAGCGTTGTGAGTGATAAAGTAATTTGGGTGAGTGGCAGCAGTGGTATGATCGGAAAATCGCTCGACAGTGGCAATACGTGGAAATGGATGTACGTAAAAAATTTTGAGAAAACTGATTTTAGGGATATTGAAGCCTTTGATGAAAACATTGCAGTGATCATGGGTGTAGATTCACCCGCTTATATTTTAAGAACCATTGATGGCGGCCAAAACTGGAAGCTCGTTTATGAAAATAAAAGCAAAGGAATGTTTTTGGATGCAATGGAATTCTGGAACGAGCAAAGTGGAATTGTAGTGGGCGATCCTATTAACGGAAAATTTTTTATTGCCCGCACATTTAATGGTGGCAACACATGGCAGGAACTTCCTCCAAATAAATATCCGATTGCAGATAGCGGTGAAGCCTGCTTTGCAGCCAGCGGAACCAACATAAGAAAATATGGAAATGATGCTGCTGCATTTGTTACCGGCGGTTTGCATTCAAGATTATTTATAAAAGATAAAATAATTGAATTGCCAATTTTACAGGGAACGCAAACTTCCGGCGCTAATTCAATTGCCATAAAAAATAAAAAAACATTCATAGTTGTCGGTGGAGATTTTAGTACGCCTGATTCAACAACTAAAAATTGTGTTATCACTTTTGATGCTGGCACAACCTGGAAAATTCCTTCTACTCAACCCCACGGATACAGAAGTTGTGTAGAATATCTAAATAAAAGCAATTGGATAAGCTGCGGGATTAACGGTGTCGATATATCTAACGATGATGGTTACACGTGGAAATGG
>JBEPVC010000103.1:0-7315 GCA_041691235.1 Chitinophagaceae bacterium | reverse complement strand
GGATCACCTGAAGCCGGTTCCGTTTTTATACTCCATTGTTGATCCCATGAGCCATTTACCGATATGAATTTATATTCGGCATCACCAATTAATGGTATTGTAATCTGGTAATCTGTTGAACTAACTTGGGTGAATTGCTGCGCTGACAGCGGTTGAGAAATGGGATTATCCCATCCATGGCCACTGCCACCAGGGGTAGCACTACCAACAATGAAAAGAGTGCCTGATGCAGGCGGAGTAACTTTAGGTGGTATAACAAAAGGAATAACTTTAAAACTCAAAACCGGAGACATTAGTGGTTCTGCACCTCCTACTAAAGAAGAAGTTACCCGTATTTCTATATTATGACTCATTGCAGGAACTAACCGAAGTTGGTTTAGCAAATAATCATTAAAACCGCTTTGAGTAAAATTTCTGGAGAGATCAGTACCAAGAGAAATCACCTGTTTATTCGGATTAGTAAAATTGGCGCCCACTGTATCAATCTCTATTGTATAATTTACGTCAAGCGAACTTATACCGGTATTGAATTGATAATTTGGGTTAGTCCATGATAATAGAATTGCCTCATTGTCTTTGGTTGCAAACGACAATGGAATGCTATCTGATTTTGAAGCTGTCAACTCGGGTGCAGTGCCTCCTTTAAATATTACCCGGTTCTCTTCTTTTTTACAAGACCAAATTCCGGAAAGAATTAAAACAGATAAAATAAATATTTTAGATAATTTTTTCATGATTACAAATATTTTGAATTAATAACCTGGATTTTGAGTTAAGTTAGTATTTGCCGATACATCACTTGAGGGTATAGGATAAATATTCCTAAAGTCCTCAACGGCGCGACCGCCGTTTACACCGCCCTTCCATGGCCACAAATAGGTATCTGTTGTAAATTTCCCATATCGAATCAGGTCTGTTCTGCGGAAGCCTTCCCAATATAATTCCCTTGCCCTTTCATCAAGTATCAAATCTAAATCAATAGAAGAAACATTTCCTGTTGTGCTTCCTCCGTACGCTCTTGTGCGAATTTTATTAAAATAAGATAAAGCAGTTACATCATCACCCACTCCACCATTGCGTAAGACTGCTTCATCATAAATAAGATACATTTCTGCCAATCTAAAAATAGGGAAATCAATATCTGAGAAATCAAGGCTGCTTCCGTGTGCTCCGCTCCGGGTTATATTTCTGTATTTGGTAACCGCAAGGCCATCAGTAAATACAGTTTGATTATTAATATCCAAATTCTGGCCGGGCAAATAAAATTCCGCACGTTGATCTAATGTGCCGTTCAAATCAGGAAATAAATCAGGAAGGCTTTTGGTAGTTCGCAATCCGGCCCAACCTCCGCTAACACCGGTTACTGATCCGCTCATTGACCCTCCATTTGGAGCATGAGTTAAAAAAGTAGTACCTCCGTAACTCTGGCTTTTTACTCCGTCATAATTTATTGTAAGTATAAATTCGTCAGTGTTTAAATTGTTATCAGCAAGCATGAGCCAACGATAATCATCAACCAATGAATAACCGGCATCAATAACTTTTTTTGAATAGGTTATAGCTTCTGCATAATGTGCAGTACCTGTATATACTTCCGCATTTAAATAAATACGTGCAAGTAATGCCCATGCTGCGGCCTTATCTGCCCTGCCATATTCATTCGTTCTTGCATCAGCAAGATCAGGATCGATTGCCTTTAATTCAGACTCAACATAATTAAAAAGATCAGTACGGGTAGCCTGTTTAGGTAAGAAGGAACCAAGAACATCTGTTTCTGTAGCAAACGGACCCGTTCCAAATAAATCCATTATTATACTATACTGATAAGCTCTTAAAAAACGGGCTTCTGTTTTATATTTCTTTATATTATCAGCATCTGCACCGGTTATGCCTCTTGCAGCTACTTTATCATCTGCTGACTGCCTGATAAAATCATTACACAATGTTATCTGGTAGTAACATCTGTAATACAATCCTTGTAAAAAAGGATTAGATGACGACCAGTTCATGTTATGAAAATCCTGGATGCCTGCATCACCCCAGGAAATAACCGCCTCATCTGTACTTAATTCCTGTGCTTTGAAATACAGCCGTAAAAAATCTGAAAATCCTTCATCAATACCTTGGATGTCACCGTCACCGGCAGGGCCCTGATTACCCGTTAATCCAAAAGCAGCATAAAGTTTTACGAATGCCTGTTTATATCCTTCCGGTGTGCTATACACAATTTCGGATGTAGCACCGTTAGTTGGAAATCTATTAAGATCCTTATTACATGATACATTAATTGTAGTGATCAAAATTCCCAGGTTAAGGATTTTTAAAATATTTTTTTTCATATTCATACTTTAAGAATTATTTAAAATTATCTGAGATGCAAATTAAGACCGATGCTGTATGTGCGGGGCCTTGGGTAAAAATTATTATCAATACCTCCGTTAATCTCAGGATCAAGCCCATTGTATTTAGTAACTACAAAAACATTTTGCACATTTCCTGTTACTACGAGTGTGCCAAGGTTACGAAAAATCGATCCAAAATCATAGCTTACGTTTACATTATCCATTCTGAGGAAAGATGCATTTTCAATGTAATAATCCGAGAGGAAATATTTATCACCGCTTCCGGTAAAATTAGTTTGCAATACATTTATCGATCCGTCACTTAAATAATTTAAAGGATTAATAATATGCCTGATTGTACCAGTATTGGAAAAGTTATTGTTATACATATAATTTCCCAAGTTGGCTCTTAATACAAATCCTGCACTCCAGTTTTTATAAGATATGCTACTACTTGCTCCGAATAAATATTGAGGGTCCGCACTTTTGTAGTCATACAAATCCTTTTCATTTATAATCCCGTCCCGGTTAAGATCTGCAAATACTCCTTCTATAGGCTTGCCATTATCATCATATACTTGTTTATATACGTAAAAAGATCCTCTTGATTGACCAACTGAATTAATAAGAATAGTGTTTCCAACACCGCCTGAAATACCTCCAAATTTATTTCCAGCATAATTAGGATCCGATGATATGGTTAATTTTGTTATTTTATTTGTATTATAAGTTCCATTCAAATTAATATCCCAATTAATATTCTTGCTCTTTACAGGTGAAATATTTAATGACACTTCAACACCTGAGTTCTTCATACTTCCTACATTGGCAACAATTTTATTACTGAAATTAGTGCCTGCGGGCTGGGTAATTTCATTTAAAAGGTCAGTTGTTTCTTTATAATAATAATCTACGTATCCTGTAATTCTGCTATTTAAAAATCCAAAATCTAATCCGGCGTTGTAAGTTGTTGTTTGCTCCCATTTTCTATTGTAATAATACCCCGCAGGCCTTTGTGATCTATAAAAGGAATCACCTAATTGATATTGAGCATGTTCATTACTCAAATAATAGTACGATATATAATCGTAATAACTTATTCCATCCTGCTGGCCCGTAGTACCGACCCCTAAACGCAATTTAAGATCGGAAAAAACATTTGAGTTTTTCAAAAAGTTTTCGTTCTTTATGTTCCATGCAAAGGAACCGGAAGGAAATACACTCCACCTGTTACTTGGGTTAAACCTTGATGACCCATCTGTTCTAACCGTACCAGTTATAAAATATTTTCCTTTAAAAGAATAATTCAAACGTCCATAGTAAGAGATCAAAGTATATCGGGAATCAGTTGATGAATTTTGGGTCCCACTTATAGCAACATTATCAGCGGTAAAATCAGGAAAGCCATAATCGGTAGTTAGAAAATCCTGATAAGCGTACCCTGCAACAGCATCAATTCTGCTATTAATAGATGATAGATCTTTTGTATAATTAAAATAAAATTCAAGAAGAGAGTTTGTTCTTTTTTGATGGTACTTATTATTAATTCCACCATGTTTTTTATCTACAGACCGCCTGTAATCAGACGCAGCGCTATCAGTTACAAATACAGTTCCTAAACCTGATTGAACATCGTATCCCAAATTTAAGTTAGCATGGAGGTCTGGCAAAAAATGAAATTTATAATCCAACTGGGCATTACCAACACTTCTTCTCACTTCACTTTCATCATCTCTTTGCAATAATAATCCGAGAGGGTTTAAAGGAGAAAGAGATTTTAATCCTGTAGCTGCATTGGTAGGATCTAAATACTGGTAAAAACCACCATACCGGTTGCTGGCTACAACCGTGTCATAAATACCACCAACAAGGTATGATATTGGTTGATTAGTATATACCGGCTTTGTAGGATCAAAATTAACCGCAGCACTTATGGCACCTTCATTAGCAAACCTGTTTTCACTTACAGATGCTTTTACATTTATATCAATTCTTAAATGATCATCAAAAAAATGAGGACTTATATTTGCCCCGAGGGAATAACGTGAAAGCTTTCCTGTTTTCAAAATACCCTGTTCATTTAAATAACCTAATGAAAAACGATAAGGCATATTTTTATAGCCACCACTTACGCTGATATTATTATCAGTGCTTACAGCAGTTTTATAAATCTGATCCTGCCAATCTGTACTATATTGTCCTAATAATTTTTGAGCATCTGTAGACCCGTGACTTTTAATAAAATCCCGGAACTGATCAGCCGAAAGCACTTTTACTTTATCAGCAATTTTACCAGTTGAAAGGGTAGAGTTAAAACCAACTATAGGCTTACCACCGCTTCTTCCTTTCTTTGTCGTGATAAGGATCACACCATTCGATGCTCTTGAACCATAAATTGCAGCAGCAGATGCGTCTTTTAATACACTGAATGACTCTATATCGTTTGGATTGATAAGACTTAAACCGTTTGCGGCACCTGCTATACCACTATTATCTAACGGCACTCCGTCAATAACAATAAGGGGATCATTACTTGCATTTAAAGAAGCACCTCCTCTTATTCTAATGGTACTTCCTGAACCTGGGGCTCCTCCATTAGAAGTAACCTGCACACCCGGAAGTTTGCCAGCAATAAGCTGATCAGGTGAAACAATATTTCCCTTTTGAAAATCTTTGGAGGTAACTTGTCCTATTGATCCTGTTACATCTTTTTTCTTTACAGAACCATACCCTATAACTACTACATCGGTAAGCGCCTGTCCAGAATTTACCAGAGCAACTCTTACGTTTGAAGTTGAAGCTATGTCAACCCTTTGAGATTCTGAACCTACATAACTTATTTGCAGTTGCTTTGCATTTGCCGGAACATTGATCGAGAATGTACCATCTGACGCAGTTCTTACACCGACTTTTTGACCAACAACAATTACAGATGCATCAGCCATTGGTGTACCTTCTTTGGATGTTACAGTTCCGGTAACCGTTCTGTTTTGTGCGTTTGCAATAAATGCGAAAAGAATAAAAAAAATCAAAACACAGATATGTTTTGAAAAAAGAGTAATGCTTTTTCTCATAGCAACTATCGTTTTTTAATTAAGAAGTATAAAGAAATCTACAGGTTTGGCAATGTGTAAACTTTACACAAATTAAAATTATTTTTTTAATTGCCAAATCTTTTTTTAAAGTTTTATAAAATGAAATTTAACTAATAAGAATAGCCGTTTGGTTTCAATTTTAATTGATTTGAAATAAATATACCGACTCATATTTCAACGTATTTTTATAATTAAATCAATCATTACCCTCATTCATTGCCTTCATTGTTACCATTAACTTTTTCTTGTTGATGACTTTCTAAAAATAGGAATCGGATCAAGAACTATCTTTTGCGGCATAGTAATATCTTTGGAATTACTCATTAACTGCATTAGTAATTTAAAAGATTCTTTTCCCATCTGCACCGTTTGCTGATCAATCGTGGACAATGTAGGAGTTATATGTTCTCCAAATGCCTCGTTGGCGAATCCAATAATACCGAAATCATCAGGAATTTTAATACCGTTTTCTTTTAATTCTTTTATAGCGCCCAGAGCAGTAAAATCTTCTACAGCAAATACAGCATCAGGCGGATCAGGCAATTTCAAAAAATGCTGAATTGCTTCTTTTCCAGCCTCAATGGATACATTGCCCTGATAAATAAGATCGTGATTAATAATTATATTATGAGCCTGAAGTGCCCCCATATACCCTTTTAAACGATCATTAAAAATTTCCAAATGGGATGGGCCGGAAATATGAGCAATTCTTTTGTAACCTTGAGCGATCAAATGTTCTGTGGCAATAAACGCACCTTTGTAATCATCAATTACTACTGAATGAATTCCTAAATCATTGTTAGCACGATCAAAAAATACAATAGGAATATTGGATGCTTTTGCACCAACCAAATGAGAATATTCTGTGGTGTTTTTAGCAATTGATAACAGAATGCCATCAACCCTTGCAGACAAAAATGTTTCAATACCTTTTGCTTCATACTCTCTTGATTCGTTCGACTGGTATATGAGAATATTATATCCGCTCCTATTTGCCATGCTTTCTATTCCATGTATAACTGAACCGAAAAAATTAATCTCGGCACTTGGAATAATTACCCCAATTACACCACTCTGGCCTAGCCGAAGAGAAGATGCAATTTTATTTCTTTTGTATTTAAGCCGTATTGCAGCTTCATTTACTATTTTTTTTCTTTTTTCACTAATTGAAGGATGATTATTTAATGCACGGGACACTGTGGCAGCTGTAGTATTAAGCTCATTTGCAATATCTGTAATTGTTATTTCTAAGCTCATCTTGCAATCGTTTACGCAAACCAGTGCAAACGTTTACGTAATTCAAATATAAAAACATTTTCAAATAAAAAAAATTATTTTTGGAGGCTGGATTTTGTGTGACAGAAACTTTTTTTCTACAAGGGTTTAAAAATCAATTCCCGACCAGGTTTTTTTCTTCTTTTCATATTTTTCATAATCAAACTTATAAAGCCGCCCCGGCCTATGGGGAACATTTTGTTCATTTTCACCCATATCAACTAAGAAATCCATAGAGAAAAATTTCTTCCTGAAATTTCTCCTATCGAGCTTAATATTTAAAATGGCTTCGTACAAATTTTGAAGTTCACGTAATGAAAACTTGCTGGGAAGAAGACTAAGACCTAAAGGATGCTCCTGTACTCTTTTTTGAAGCCATGTATAACAAGTTTCAAATATTTTTTGATGATCAAATGCAAGATCATTTATACCATCCACATCATGCCAGTGTAATTCATTTTCAAGAATCTTTAAACGGTGATGTTGTATATTAATAAGTGAGCAATACGCTACAGTAACTACACGGCCAGCGGGATGCCTGCCTACCTCTCCAAATGTATGTACCTGTTCAAGATAAACATCGTTTAGCCCTGTACGTTGTTT